>JAIRXI010000099.1 GCA_031268395.1 Tannerella sp.
CTTCGATCAGTTTGAGGCCCTCGCTTCGATCGGTTTGAGGCCCTCGCTTCGATCGGTTTGAGGCCCTCGCTTCGATCGGTTAGAGGCCCTCGCTTCGATTGGTTTGAGGCCCTCGCTTCGATTGGTTCGAAGCCCTCGCTTCGATCGGTTCGAAGCCCTCGCTTCGATCGCATCGAAGCCCCCGCTTCGATCGGTTCGAATTGAACACAGGCGTGTCGGGAGCATTTCAAATGGTTGCTTTTCATAGGTGTGACCGTCACCGGCGAAAGCGCAGTATGTGCCGGCATGGATAACGCGGTGAAGCCATCCGGACAAGGTGGCTTGCCGGATGGCTTCGTGCCTCGCCGTTCAGCATGAGGGAACGCGACAGGCTAAAATGCACCCTCTTTGGACAATTGAATCGCCGAATCCCCATTTTTTTGTACTTTTGCAACGTAATTCAAAAAAAAACAAGCGAATGAATCTACTGGAGTTGAACGAACAGGAAATCATCCGGCGGAACAGCCTGGAAGAGCTGCGCCGGATGGGGATCGACCCCTATCCTGCCGCAGCCTGCGCAGTCGACGGACATGCCGACGAAATCAAAGCGTCGTTCAGGGACGGCGCCGAGCCTCGCCGGGTGACGGTTGCGGGGCGGATTATGAGCCGCCGCATCATGGGGAAAGCCTCGTTCATGGAATTGCAGGATGCAACCGGACGCATTCAGGTCTACCTCACGCGCGACGGCATCTGCCCGGACGAAAACAATACCGAACTGTATAACACCGTCTTCAAAAAACTGCTGGACATCGGCGACTTCGTCGGCATCAGGGGATTTGTTTTCCGCACGCAGGCGGGGGAAGTCTCCGTTCATGCCCGGGAACTGACCGTCCTGTCGAAGTCGCTGCGCCCGCTGCCCATTGTCAAGGAAAAGGACGGCGTTGTCTACGACGGCTTCACCGACCCGGAGCAGCGCTACCGCCAGCGCTACGTAGACCTGGTGGTGAACGGCGGCGTGAAGGACATCTTCCTCCGGCGTACAAAAATTTTCAACGCCATGCGCGCCTTCTTCAACCAAAAGGGATATGTCGAGGTCGACACGCCCGTGCTGCAGTCCATCCCCGGAGGCGCCGCCGCACGCCCCTTCGTCACACACCACCATGCGCTGAACATCCCGCTCTACCTGCGCATCGCCAACGAACTGTACCTGAAACGCCTGATCGTCGGAGGCTTTGAAGGCGTCTACGAATTTAGCCGCAACTTCCGCAACGAAGGGATGGACCGTACGCACAATCCCGAATTTACGTGCATGGAAATTTACGTCGCCTACAAGGATTACGGCTGGATGATGGATTTCACCGAACAGATGCTCGAATGTGTCTGCATGGACGTGCTGGGCGACACGAAAGTGAAGGCGGGCGACCGGGAAATAGACTTCAAACCTCCTTTCCGACGGGTGACGATGACGGAAGCTATCCGGGAAAATACGGGTATCGATATCGCCGACATGGACGAAAACGCCCTGCGCGCCGCGTGCGACAGGCTCGGCATCGAACAGGACGGGACGATGGGCAAGGGCAAACTGATCGACGCCATTTTCGGCGAAAAATGCGAACATGCCTATATCCAGCCGACCTTCATCATCGACTATCCCGTCGAGACGAGTCCGCTCACCAAGCGCCACCGCCGCTGTCCCGGACTGACGGAACGTTTCGAACTGATGGTCAACGGCAAGGAAATAGCCAACGCCTACTCGGAACTGAACGATCCCGTCGACCAGCGGCAGCGTTTTGAAGAACAGCTGCGCCTGTCGGAAAAAGGCGACGACGAAGCAATGTACATCGACGAAGATTTCCTGCGGGCGCTGGAATACGGCATGCCGCCAACCAGCGGCATGGGCATCGGAATGGATCGCCTGACCATGCTCCTGACCGGCCGGGAGAGCATCCAGGAAGTGCTGCTCTTCCCGCAGATGCGTCCGGAAAAGGCGGCCAGGAAAGATCCCCCGGAACGGTATGCGGCACACGGCATCGCCGAAACATGGGTGCCGGCGCTGCAAAAGGCCGGCTATCCCGTGGCCGAATCGCTTGCCGGCGCCAATCCGCAGCTCGTCCGCCAGGCGCTGTTCGACATCAACAGGAAATATAAACTGGCGCCGGAAGCCCCTTCCGCCCGCGAAGTGGAAGCATGGATCCGCTCCGCCTCCGGCCAACAACCGCTGTCCGAATGAACTTTCCCGGTAAAATAGCCATCTTTGGCGGAGGAAGCTGGGCGACTGCGCTCGCGAAGATCGTGCTGTCGACGCAGCCGCAGATCAACTGGTACATGCGCCGTCCCGACCGCATCGAAGATTTCAAGCGGATGAAACACAATCCGGCCTATCTTCCCAGCATCACGTTCGACACCGCCCGCATCTCCTTTTATGCCAATATCAACCAGGCCGCCAGGGATTCGGACACGATCATCTTCGTCACCCCGTCGCCTTTCCTGAAACAGCACCTGAAAAAACTGAAAACGCCCCTGAAGGACAAGTTCGTCATTTCGGCCATCAAGGGGATTGTCCCGGACGAGAACATGCTGGTGACCGATTATTTCATCCGCTATTACGACATCCCGGAAGAGCACCTGGCCATCATCGCGGGGCCTTGCCACTCGGAAGAAGTCTCGATGGAGCGGCTGTCCTACCTGACCATCGCCTGCAAAGACCAGGAACGGGCCGGACAGCTCTGCCGCATCTTCGACAACCCGTACCTGAAAAGCTCGTGTTCGCAGGACGTGACGGGGATTGAATACGCCTCCGTACTGAAAAACGTATATGCCATTGTCGCCGGCATCTACCACGGCATGAAATACGGAGACAATTTCCAGGCCGTTTTCCTGTCAAACGCCATCAAGGAAATGCGGCGTTTCCTGGACACCGTCCACGTGGTGGAGCGCGACATCACCGATTCGGCCTACCTGGGCGACCTGATCGTCACGGCCTGTTCGCGCTTCAGCCGCAACCGCACCTTCGGAACCATGATCGGGAAGGGCTATTCGGTCAAAACCGCTCAGCTCGAGATGGAAATGATTGCCGAAGGATACTACGGCGTCAGGCGCATTTACGAAATCAACCGCAAATGCCAGGCCGACATGCCGATCATGGATGCACTGTACAGCATCCTCTACGAACAGAAAGCGCCGGTCATGGCGCTGAAACAATTAACTGAAACTTTCAAATAGAACAATATGAATACAATCCGTTTGAACATCGACAAGGCGTTGAACGCCGTCACACGGGAACAGATCCAGGCCTTTGAATGGCCGGTAAAAAAAAGCCTGGAAGCGCTGCATGGCGGCAGCGGTGCGGGAAGTGATTTCCTGGGCTGGCTGCACCTCCCCTCCTCCATTACGCAGGCCGGGCTTGCAGAAATCGAAGACGCCGCCGCCGTATTGCGCGCCGGGTGCGAAATCGTGATCGTGACAGGCATCGGAGGCAGCTACCTGGGCACGAAAGCCGTGGTCGACGCGCTGAACGGCAGTTTCGACTGGCTGCAGCGCCAACGCGCAAATCCCGTCCTGCTCCACGCCGGACACAACATCGGCGAAGACTACCTCCATGAACTGTGCGAACTGCTGAAAGGGCGGTCGTTCGGCCTCATCAACATCTCAAAATCCGGCACAACCACCGAGCCGGCGCTGGCCTTCCGCATCCTGAAGAAACAGCTTGAAGAAGCCGCCGGCCGGAAAGAAGCCGGAAAACGCATCCTGGCCGTCACCGATCAGGCACGCGGCGCCCTCCGCACGCTGGCCGTGCAGGAAGGCTACCGCACCTTCGTCATCCCCGACAATATCGGCGGACGCTTCTCGGCGCTGACCCCCGCGGGACTGCTGCCCATGGCCGTGGCAGGCGTCGACATCCGCCAGCTGGTGGCCGGAGCCGCTTCGATGGAAAAACGGACCGCCGCCGAAACGCCCTTCACCGAAAATATCGCCGCCCTCTATGCCGCCACGCGCAACGCCCTCTATGCCGCCGGAAAGAAAATCGAAATCCTGGCCAACTTCCATCCCAAACTCCATTACATCGGCGAATGGTGGAAACAGCTCTACGGCGAGAGCGAAGGCAAGGAACACAAGGGCATTTTCCCTGCATCGGTCGACTTTACGGCCGATCTGCATTCCATGGGACAGTGGATTCAGGAGGGCGAGCGCAGCATTTTCGAGACGGTGATTTCGGTAGAAAATCCCGACTGTCGGGTGACCGTGCCGACCGACGGCGCCGATCTGGACGGACTGAACTACCTGGCCGGCAAACGGGTAGACGAGGTCAATAAAATGGCCGAACTGGGCACGCAGCTGGCGCATGTGGACGGCGGCGTACCGAATATCCGGATCACCCTGCCCCAGGTCAATGCCTGGTACATCGGCCAGCTGTTCTATTTCTTCGAGAAGGCGTGCGGCATCAGCGGCTATCTTCTGGGCGTCAATCCGTTCGACCAGCCCGGCGTAGAGGCCTACAAGAAGAACATGTTCGCCCTGCTGAAAAAGCCCGGCTACGAAAAGGAAAGCGCTGCCATCAGCGCCCGGCTGTGACCGCTTCCCGAAACAGAAAAATCAACTCATCCGGACACGGAGGGCACAGCGGACACCGCACAGGCGATTCGCTTCCCTCCGTTTCTCCGTCTCCTCCTTAAACACATACTTTCGCTGGTGACCCGTCTTTTTGTCGGCATTGCACAAATCACAAAAAAGGCAATTCCCGTTTTCGCACGGAAACTGCCTTTCATCCTCCACATAAGGAAAACCGGAATGTTACTTTCTAATGCCCAATTCCTTGATAATGGCGCGATATCTTTCAATATTCACCTTCACCAGATAATCCAGCAGACGGCGGCGTTTGCCTACCAGCATCTTCAACGCGCGTTCGGTACCGTAATCCTTTTTATTCACCTTCAGATGTTCGGTCAGGTGACTGATCCGGTAGCTAAACAACGCAATCTGACTTTCCGCAGAACCCGTGTCTGTCTTTGATTTCCCGTATTTCGAGAAAAGCTCTTCTTTTTTTACTGAATCCAAATACATGCTCTTACTTGTAATAAATTAATACCATATTATTTAAGCGGCGACAAAGATAGGTGTTTTTTTTTGATGCATCGGCGCTTTGGGACGTTTTTTTATGAGCGTTGGTATTTTATGCGTACTTTTGCACCCGAAATATCAACATTAAAGATGCAGAAAATAAGAAATATCGCCATCATTGCGCATGTGGACCACGGCAAAACAACCCTGGTAGACAAAATGTTATTGGCCGGAAAGTTGTTCCGTGAGGGACAGGCCGATTTAGACCAGTTTCTTGACAGCAACGACCTGGAACGCGAACGCGGGATTACGATTCTGGCCAAAAACGTATCTATCCGTTACAGAGATCACAAAATCAACATCATTGATACGCCGGGACATGCCGATTTTGGCGGCGAAGTGGAACGCGTGCTGAACATGGCAGACGGCTGTCTGCTCCTGGTCGACGCCTTTGAAGGGCCGATGCCACAGACCCGTTTCGTGCTGCAGAAAGCGATCGCGCTGAGACTGAAACCCATTGTCGTCATTAACAAGGTCGACAAGCCCAACTGTCGCCCCTCCGAAGTGCAGGAGATGGTGTTCGACCTCATGTTCAGCCTGGACGCAACCGAAGAACAACTGGATTTCCCAACCTATTTCGGCTCGGCCAAGCAAGGCTGGATGTCGACGGACTGGAACCGGCCGGCCGAAGATATTTATGCCCTCCTGGACGGGATCATCGAACATATCCCCGAACCGGCGACGCTCGAAGGGCCTTCCCAAATGCTGATCACCTCCCTTGACTATTCGCAGTACGTGGGGCGTATTGCCGTCGGGCGCGTACACCGCGGCGAACTGAAGGAGGGACAGGACATTGCCCTCTGCAAGCGCGACGGCACGCAAGTGAAATCAAGAATAAAGGAAATTGATATTTTTGAAGGACTGGGACGGGCCAAAACGACGTCCGTCAAATCGGGCGACATTTGCGCCCTGATCGGCGTGGAAGATTTCGAGATCGGAGAAACCGTTGCCGACATCCGGATGCCCGAGCCGCTGCCTGCCATTGCCATTGACGAGCCTACCATGTCGATGCTCTTTACCATCAACAATTCGCCTTTTTTCGGGAAAGAAGGGAAATACGTCACCTCCCGCCATCTCTACGAACGGCTCCTCCGGGAACTGGACCGGAATCTCGCCCTGCACGTGGAACCGACGGATTCGGCCGATGCCTGGCTCGTCTACGGCCGCGGCGTACTGCACTTGTCGATTCTGATCGAAACCATGCGGCGCGAAGGCTATGAATTGCAGGTAGGGCAGCCGCAGGTGATCATCAAAGAGATTGACGGGCAGAAATGCGAGCCGGTCGAGCAGTTGACCATCAATCTGCCGGAGGATTGCGCCAGCCGCGCCATCGACGCAGTGACGAGGCGGAAAGCCGAAATGTTGCGGATGGAAAATAAGAGCGGACGTATCTTCCTTGAGTTTACGATCCCTTCGCGCGGGATTATCGGCCTGAATAACCTGCTGCTGACGCTTTCGGCCGGCGAAGCCATCATCGCGCACCGTTTCCTGGAATTTCGACCCTGGAAAGGGACGATCGAACGCCGTCAGAACGGCTCCATCATCGCCATGGAAACGGGCAACGCGTTTGCCTATGCACTGAACAACCTGCAGTCGCGCGGACGGTTTTTCATCGCCCCGGGCGAAGAAGTCTATGCCGGCCAGGTCGTCGGCGAACATACCAAGGAAGGCGATCTGGTGGTGAACGTAACCAAATCGAAAAAACTGACCAACATGCGGGCTTCCGGGTCGGACGAAAAGGTCGCCCTGGCCCCGCCCGTAATTTTCAGCCTCGAAGACGCCCTCGAATACATCCGGATAGACGAGTATGTGGAAATAACGCCCTCTTCCATGCGGATGAGGAAAATGATCCTCGACGAAACGGAAAGAAAAAGGCAGGGCAAACTTTCAGAGACGGCCGGAACATAACCTGCCGGGCCGCCGGAGCCGGATTTCGTCGCCGCTCCGGGAAACCCGGCCGTCGGAGGCCGCAACGCCGCTGCTCCAGCCTTCCGCACAGGAGGCCGTCCTGCCTGATCAGACCGCACGGGATACGTTCCCGACACTTTATTTTTTTCATTACCTTTGTTCCCTGATATATGCAATTTTACTATGTACGGATACGTCAAAGTCGGCGCGGCGGTCCCACTTTTGCAGGTGGGCAACTGCGACCATAATGTCCGGCAGATGGAACATCTGCTGAGAAAGGCGGGGGCGGAGGGCATCCAGCTCCTTGCATTCCCGGAACTGGCCGTTACCGGTTACACGTGTATGGACCTTTTTGCCCAGGAATGTCTGCTGCGGAACGCGGAGCAGGCGCTGCTGGAACTGGTGCGGAGGACGGAAGACGTCGACACGCTCTGCATCGCCGGCATGCCCCTCCGCACCGAAAACAGGCTGTTCAACACGGCGGTCGTCTTCCAGAAAGGAAAAATAGCCGGCATTGTCCCCAAAACCTACCTGCCCAATTACCGGGAATTTCAGGAGAGGCGATGGTTCTCGTCCGGCGCCGAACTGAGGAAAGAAACGGCAAGGATTGGCGACGAAGACTGCCCCATCTCCACGCAACTGCTGTTTACGGCCGGGAAAATGGCCGTCGGCATCGAAATCTGCGAAGACCTCTGGACGCCCGTCCCCCCCGGCGCGCTGCTGGCCATGCAGGGCGCCACGATCCTGGTCAACATCTCGGCCAGCAACGAACTGACCGGGAAGAACGACTACCTGAAATCGCTGATCAGACAGCAGTCCGCCCGCTGCATGGCGGGATATGTCTATGTCTCGTCCGGTTTCGGCGAATCGACCACCGACCTGGTGTTTGCCGGCAAGAGTTTCATCGCCGAAAACGGCGTCCTGCTGGCCGAATCCGAACGGTTTCCCATGCAGGAAAAACTGCTGGCCGGCGAGATAGACGTCGACTACCTGCTTCACGACCGGCAGGTAAACACCTGTTTCACACAGGGGCTGGACATGCTCCGGCCGCGTGTCGCACCCGTAACCGTCCCGGTCGAGCTGGCAGAAAACAGCGACTTCGCGCCGGCCCGTCCGGTCGATCCGATGCCGTTCGTTCCCGCGACCGACCCCGCCCGCGACGAACGCTGCGAAGAAGTCTTTCACATACAGGTCAACGGGCTGGCCGGACGCCTGGCACATACCCGCACGGAAAAGGTGATCATCGGCGTGTCCGGCGGCCTGGACTCCACGCTGGCGCTACTGGTGGCCGTCATGACGTTCGACGCGCTCGGGAAGCCTCGCAGACACATCGTCGCCGTCACGATGCCGGGTTACGGAACAACCGAACGCACCTGCCGGAATGCCTCGCAACTGGCCTTTTCCCTGGGCGTCGACTTCCGGAACATCCCCATCATGGAAGCCTGCCGCCAGCATTTCCGCGACATCGGACACGACGGCGAAACGCAGGACATCACCTACGAAAACACGCAGGCGCGTGAACGCACGCAGATTCTGATGGACCTGGCCAATCTGGAAAACGGGCTGGTTGTCGGGACGGGCGACCTGTCCGAACTGGCCCTGGGATGGGCCACCTACAACGGCGACCACATGTCCATGTATGCCGTAAATGCGGGCGTCCCCAAAACGCTGGTGAAACACCTGGTGAAGTGGGTGGCGCAGCGCCGGGCCGACGGGGTTTCCGGGAGCATCCTGGCCGATATCGTCGATACGCCCGTCAGCCCCGAACTGATCCCGCCCGGCGACGACGGCGCCATCCGCCAGAAAACGGAAGAACTGGTGGGGCCATACGAACTCCACGACTTTTTTCTCTACCACTTCATCCGCTTCGGCGCGCCGCCGGAGAAGATCTGTTTTCTTGCGCAGCAGGCCTTCAGGGACGTCTACAGTCCGGAGACCATCCGTAAATGGCTGCGCGTTTTTTTCAGCCGTTTTTTTTCCCAGCAGTTCAAGCGCAGCTGCCTGCCCGACGGCCCGAAAATAGGGTCCGTCAGCCTGTCGCCCCGCGGCGACTGGCGCATGCCCAGCGATGCCTCCGCAACGCTCTGGCTCAAGGCCGTCGATGAAGCCGCCGAACGGCGATCCGTTTAATTCACCGCGGACGTTCGGGAAGCCTGAAGCAGATCGAAATCGAAGTACCTGGAACGGCCTCACCGGGTATTTTCATCCATACGCCGGCCGGCGCGGTTTCCGGCCAAACCAGTGTCCGCATCACTCCGGGCGGAAGCGTCAAACAGACCGGCTCGAAGATAAGTCCCCGACAACGCGCCTGCGTGCGATGCGACGACGCGGCTCGGGCAGCCGCCTGATAACAAAACAACCTCAGCAGCAGGCAGCAGATGATACCTGCGGGCGGACCTCATTACCTCTATGCCGATGTACCGTTTTGCCAACTGGGGTATTTGTAGCAGCAGCCATTTCAGCTTATCATGATTAATGGTATAGACAACGCGCTGTTCCAGCGCTTCAATCAGGAGTTCCGTCCGCCGTTTTTGAAACAGGCTGATGATACAGTAAACAAATACTGATTTCATTTCTTCTTAATTAGACGGAAGTTTTGCCGTCGGCGGCAGTTGTCAAGTAATCCTTGATAACTGATTTTGCGGTTTTTATGCTATCTTCCAATGCTTTCAATTCTTTCAGATCCTGTTCGTCGGCCTGTTGCGATTCAAAAAGTTTGCGCTGCTGGTCGAAGCGTTCATAAACTTTGCCGGCAAACGCTTCCATTTGAGCATTGCTTACGCTCCCCTTGCCCGAGAGCAATGCTCTTTTGTTGTAAGTAATGATACCGTCCACGTTTTCACGCCAAAAATTCATGGTAATATCCCTTTTATCTTTTGCCTGAAATTCAGCCGTTTCCAAAAATATAACAACCATACGATTTAAACTGTCGAGTTCGTCTTCCGTCAGGTAGTTTTTGGCAATGTAAATATCCTGTTTGCGTACAATTTTACCTTTCCAGCTTGTGAGAGCCATATTGGGAGTATCGGCACTGGCGCGGGCAACAATCAGTTCAGCGGCAGTTTTTCCCGTAACGGCATACATAAGTTTGTTTTGTGTTTCGGCAAAAAACATTTGCGTGGCCTTATCGGTACTATCATAATCGCTTGAAAGTGCAAATAAATCCCTTATTTTCTGATAAAACCGTTTTTCCGAAGCGCGAATATCGCGAATGCGTTCCAGTAATTCATCGTAATAATCGGGGCGACCGTCGGGATTTTTCAATCGCTCGTCGTCCATCACAAACCCTTTTTGCATAAATTCTTTCAAAACGGTGTTTGCCCAGCGTCGAAACTGTACGCCCCGCTTGCCTCTCACCCGGAACCCGACAGCCAAAATCATATCCAAACCGTAAAAAGTTACCTTGTAATTTTTGCCGTCAGCGGCAGTTGTTAAGTAATCCTTAATAACTGAATTGCCGTCTAATTCGCTGTCCTTTAATATACTTGATACATGCATACTGATGTTTGGGACAGAGGTGTCAAAAAGTTCAGCCATGAGTTGCTGATTGAGCCAGACATTGCCGTCTTTTGCCATCAGGCGGACGGAAGTTTTGCCGTCGTCGGTGTTGTAGATGATTATTTTCTGCATGATGGCCGGATATTTCAGTTTTGTTATCATTATAATTATCAAACTCCGCCCGCAAAGGTACTTCTTTTTCCTTTTGTTACAATGAAATGTAAAATGATTCTCCGGCTTTATTTTCATAAGGACGGGAAACCGGAAGTAGCGCACTGCGTCTCTACCTATTTTTGCCAAAAGATTATTCAGGAAAATAAATTTGCAAAAATGATAATTAATCTCGACCTTTGCAGTACGCAGAAATAA
>JAIRXI010000180.1 GCA_031268395.1 Tannerella sp.
GCGGACACCTGCCGGGGCTGTGTCCATCCGTTGTCTTATCCCGCGCGAAATAATTCCGTTCTAATCACATTTCGTCCCGGCTGGGACGGGTCATATTGCATTGCGGGCCGTCATTTCGAGGAACGAAGCAATCCCTGCGTGTATCGGCGATTGCTTCGTCCCTCGCAATGACGGTGCGCGGCGCGCTGTCCTGCAATGACGGGCACAGGTATCAAAAACGACATGTTGAAATGCACCCGGGAAAACAATCTCCGTAACAAGCTGATGATATATACAGGCTGGCCTCATTACCTCCTTAATAACGGTGTGCATCACGGGGAACGCACCTCTTTTTGCCGCCCGGCAAAGGCTTTTTATCGGCGTCCCCGGTCAACACATCATTGACCGCCCGGTCAACACACCATTGACCGCCCGGTCAACATACCATTGACTCCCCGGTCAACATACCATTGACTCCCCGGACAAAGATCTTTCGATTTGGAGATGCGGCCTGATCACCGTTTCCGGCACTCGCTGCAACGGGCCAGTTCGCCGCGGAAGCGCTTTTCCACCAGCCGTAGCAGGCGGTCTTTCAGCGCCTCCAGGCGGACGCGCTCCAGCACTTCCGACATGAAAGCCACGCTCAGCATCAGCCGCGCATCGGCACTGGACAGGCCGCGCGTCTGCATGTAGAACAGCGCCTGTTCGTCGAGCTGGCCGGTCGTCATGCCGTGCGAACATTTCACGTCGCCGGCATAGATCTCCAGCTGCGGCTGGCCGTACATCCGCGCTTCGCGGCCGGCGAGCAGACTGCGGCAGGTCTGGTATGCCTGTGTCTGATCCGCGCCCTTTTCGACAAGGATGCGACCGTTGAAAACGCCCGTTGCCCGGTCGTTCAGCACGTTTTTGAACAGTTCGCCGGCGGTGCAGCGGGGCACGGCATGGGTGACGTGTGTGTACGTGTCTACGTGCTGGCTGCCGTCCTGGATGGCCAGGCCGCAGAGCGCCGTTTCCGCGCGCTCGCCCAGCAGGCGGATGTAGTAGTTGTTTCGCGTCAGGCCGTTGTGGAGGGTGATGCCGTTCACCAGGACATTGGAGCCTGCGGCCTGTTCGACGCAGATCGACGAGAAGCGGACGGTCGACAGGCTGCTTTCTTCCAGGTCGTAGCAGTCGAACACGGCGCCGGCGCCGGCGAAGATTTCCACGACCTGCGTGCCGAGGAAGCGGACGGCGGGGTCGATGCTGTGGTCGCAGACGAGCAGGGCGGCCTGTGCGCCGGCTTCGAGGATGACGAGTATCCGGCGGCTGGCCATCAGGTCGACGTCGCTGCGGAAGATATTTACCAGCTGTACCGGCCGCTCCAGCCGGACGCCTTCCGGGACGTACATGACGAAGCCGTCCTGCGCCAGGAGCGTGTTGAGCGCCGTCACGGCGTCGCCTTCCGCTGCTGCCGCCCGTCCGTAATAGCGGGCGGCGAGGTCGGGATGCTGCCGGGCAAAGGCGTTCATGCCGCCGACATAGACGCCCGGCGGAAAGGCGACCGGACGGGGCGCGTCGCGGAAGGAGTCGTTGACGACGAAATACAGCGCCGTGCCGAGGCGGGGCACGTCGCAGCGGAAGACGTCGTCCGGCGTTACAGGGATCGGCAGCCGGTTCAGGTTCAGTCCGTAGTCGGGCGCGAAGGCCTGCGCCACGTCCGTATGCCGGTACAGCTCGTCCTTCCCGGACGGGAATCCGGCCCGGCGGAAGTGTGCCAGCGCCTGCGGACGGAGGCGGTTCATCACTTCGGGGGCGTGGCGGCAGAGGGTCTCCCCGTGTGCGGCGTAGAGGTCGAGATACTGTTTTTCCGCCTTCATGCCTCTTCGCTGTTTTTAAGCCAGTCGTAGCCCTTTTCTTCCAGTTCGAGCGCCAGTTCCGGCCCGGCGGTGCGGACGATGCGTCCCCGGTAGAGGACGTGCACGACGTCGGGACGGATGTAGTCCAGCAGCCGCTGGTAGTGGGTGATGACGATGACGGCGCTGTCAGGCGTCCGGAGGCGGTTGACGCCGCCGGCAACGATGCGCAGGGCGTCGATGTCCAGGCCGCTGTCGGTTTCGTCCAGGATGGCCAGCAGGGGTTCGAGCATGGCCATCTGGAAGATCTCGTTGCGTTTCTTCTCGCCGCCCGAGAAGCCTTCGTTGACGCTGCGGCTGACCAGCTTGTGGTCCAGTTCGACGATTTCGCGCTTCTCGCGCATCAGCTTCAGGAAGTCGGTGGCCGGGACGGGCGGCAGGCCCCGGTATTCGCGGTGGGCGTTCACGGCGGCGCGCACGAAGTTGACCATGCTTACGCCGGGGATCTCCGTCGGATACTGAAAACTCAGGAAGACGCCTTCGCGGCTGCGGTCTTCGGGCGGGAGCGCCAGGAGGTTTTTCCCGTTGAAGGTCACTTCGCCTTCCGTCACTTCCAGGGCCGGATGACCGACCAGCACATTGCCCAGCGTGCTTTTGCCCGAGCCGTTCGGCCCCATGATGGCGTGCACTTCTCCCCGGCGTACGGAGAGGTTGATTCCTTTCAGTATTTCCCTGCCCCGGATCGAGGCATGGAGGTTTTTAATTTCCAGCAACATTGTCTATGTCTTTTAATAACGGTTTCTTACATGGGGATCTCTTTCGGCGGAACGGTCGAGACAGTTGAAAAGCAGTTCCTTCAGGACGTACAGCAGGCCCGTCGCATCGCCGGAGGTGAAGGAGAACGGGAACGTCACCCTGGCGCCCAGACTGAGGGAGTGAAACAGGCCCCTGTCGCGCATGATCTGCGGCGGGAGGCCGTCGTATGCGACGGTGACTTCGGTGCGGGAGGCAAGTCCCATGTGGAAGCCGTAGTCGAGCGTGAGGGCGACGGAGGAGAGGAGGCGGATCTCTGCGCCGACGCCGGGGACGAGCGAAAGCCGCGGGTTGACGGTGTGCTGCGTGCCCGTGTAGTCCGGCTGTCCGCCCGGTCCCGAACCGCCAAAGGTGCGGCGCTGCACGTGTTCGCCCCAGTTCAGTTCGGCTGCGGCCGAGAGGCAGGGCCGGACGATGAAGTCGGGCGGCAGGAAGTAACGTCTTGCGCCCGTGCGCAGGCCTTCCATCAGCCGGCTGGCGTCGCCGCAACTCACGTCTGTCCGGAAATAGCCGGCCTCCAGGCTCCAGTTGTCCCGGAGGTAATATTCTCCCGTCAGGGCGAAGGCCGAACCGGCATTGCCGACGGATGCGCCGGGAGAGCGGTGCGTCAGGACGGGTCTGTCGAACAGGTCGGCGGCGCAGCGCAGCGCCCACCGCCGGTCGCTTTCCTGCCCCCACAGTCCGCCGGCTGCCTGGAGCGTCAGCAGGACGGCAAGCAGCGTGCCTGCCGGGAGGGCGCGTCCTTTCCGCCGGCTTTCACTCTCCTTTCCGGTATAAATACCCTGTGCCGCCCGTCGTAAGCACCTTGCGCCGCCCGTCGTAAGCATCTTACGACGCCCGTCGTAAGCACCTTGCGCCGCCCGTCGTAAGCACCTTACGACGCCCGTCGTAAACACCTTACGACGCCCGTCGTAAACACCTTGCGCCGCCCGTCGTAAACACCCTGCGCCGCCCGTCGTAAACACCCTGCGCCGGGCGGTGCAGGGTGTCCATGCCATTACATTATATATATATATGGGGAAATATCTCATTTTGTAAAGCTGTTTCAGGACAAGACATGTATGGCCCGTTCCGTTTTCCGGTTCATCCGACGCTTCCCTCCAGCGAGATTTGTAACAGTTTCTGCGCTTCGACGGCAAACTCCATCGGGAGTTTGTTCATCACCTCGCGGGTGTATCCGCCGACAATCAGGGCGATGGCCTTTTCGGTGTCGATGCCGCGCTGGTTGCAGTAGAAGAGCTGGTCTTCGTTGATTTTGCTGGTAGTGGCTTCGTGTTCGACGACGGCCGTTTCGTTGCGGATGTCGGCACAGGGGAAGGTGTGCGCGCCGCAGGTGGAACTGAGCAGCAGGCTGTCACACTGGCTGTGGTTGCGTGCACCTTCGGCGCGCGGCGAGATTTTCACGAGTCCGCGGTAGCTGTTCTGGCTGTGTCCGGCGGAAATGCCTTTGGAGACGATCGTGCTGCGGGTGTGGCGTCCGAGGTGTATCATTTTGGTGCCCGTGTCGGCCTGCTGGTGGTGGTTGGTGACGGCCACGGAATAAAATTCGCCGACGGAATGGTCGCCGGCCAGGATGCATCCCGGATACTTCCAGGTGATGGCGGATCCGGTCTCGACCTGTGTCCAGGAGATTTTGCTGCCTTCGCCCCGGCACAGTCCGCGCTTGGTGACGAAGTTGTAGATGCCTCCGCGCCCCTGCCGGTCGCCGGGATACCAGTTCTGGACGGTGGAGTATTTGATTTCGGCCCGCTCGCCGGCGACGAGTTCGACGACGGCGGCATGGAGCTGGTTTTCGTCGCGCCGTGGCGCCGTGCAGCCTTCGAGGTAGCTGACGAAGGCTTCGTCGTCGGCCACGATGAGCGTGCGTTCGAACTGTCCCGTGTTGGCGGCGTTGATGCGGAAATAGGTGCTCAGTTCCATCGGGCAGCGCACGCCTTTGGGGATATAAACGAAGGAGCCGTCGGAAAAGACGGCAGCGTTCAGGGCGGCAAAGAAGTTGTCCCGGTATCCGACGACGGAACCGAGGTATTGCTGTACCAGGTCGGGATGATGCTTCACCGCCTCGCTGAAGGAGCAGAAGAGCACGCCTTTTTCGGCGAGCGTTTCGCGGTAGGTCGTCTTGACGGAGACGCTGTCCATGACGGCGTCGACGGCGATGCCTCCCAGGCGTTTCCGTTCTTCGAGCGGGATGCCCAGCCGGTCGAACGTCCGGAGCAGTTCGGGATCAAGCTCGTCGAGGCTTTTCGGGCCTTCTTTCGTTTTGGGAGCGGCGTAGTAGATGATGTCCTGATAGTCGATCGGGGGGATGTCGAGGTGCGCCCAGACGGGCATCGTCATCGTCTGCCAGTGGCGGAAGGCGTTCAGGCGGTAGTCCAGCAGCCACTGCGGTTCTTCCTTGCGCGCGGAGAGCCGGCGGACGGTGTCTTCGTCCAGTCCGCGGCGGAAGGTTTCGGTCTCGATGTCTGTCGTGAAGCCGTACTTGTATTCGCCGGCGGCCAGGTCGCCGAACAGGGCGGCGGCATCCGGCTGTTCCTTCTGTTCGGGCTTCTTTTTCCGGGGTTTCTTTCTGTCTGCCATAGCTGCCGTTACCGGTTTTCTTCGATGAGTAATGCGATCGGGTAAATGGCCGGCGCCAGTTCCCTGACGTGAAAGTAGAAGCGCGATTCGACCTTGGTTTCGAGCGAAATCAGTTGCGACCGACGGTCGAAGGTGTCCAGCAGGTTCAGCGCCAGACTGAGGCAGAACAGGGTGGCGGCCAGCCCGACCAGGGCGCCGCCCAGCCGGTTGGGCAGGCTGAGGGGCGTGAGGCTGATCATTTTGTGCATCACCCACCCGGCCAGCAGGATCAGTCCGGCAATGGCGACGAATGCCAGCACGCAGCTTGCCACCGTCACGGACTGTTCCGCAAACCATTCATGCTGGAGCAGGTATCCGCGGAACGATTTCGCAACTCCGGAATACAGGTAAATGGCCGCGGCCAGGGCTGCCAGGGAGACGGCCTGACGCAGCAGTCCGTCGGCCCATCCTTTGAGCAGTCCGGCTGCCGTCAGACCTGCCAGTACCATATCCAGCCAGTTCATGAATGT
>JAIRXI010000199.1 GCA_031268395.1 Tannerella sp.
TTTTTTTTAAACAGACAAATCATGGCAGTCATGCAGATGACGCAGATGATCCGTCTACGCAGATCATGGCAGGAAAAGTTGCATAAATCCCGGAAATGCGTGTCATCTGCGTGCCTGCAATGACAGCAGGCGACAATTTAGTAATGCGCCAAAGAAGAAGGATGAAAATGCTCCGTTCCTCCCAAACACGGCAAAACAACGGAAAATCCCGACACGTTATGTATTTTTTGCAGTAACGCCAAAAAAAACGGTTGTCTGTTTTGAATTATTATGATAAAGAACGGCTTTGAGGGAGGATGCTTCCCCTAACTTTGTCAAATTATTTAAATTAGCAAGGTTATATGAAAAAGAAAAGTATTATTTTAATGTTATGTGTCGTGGCGGGCCTGTATGCATGTACGTCCGCGGACGAGGTGGCGAATACGAAAGCGCCTCCGGCATCCGTAAAAGAGCCTGTTGCGGAAATGCCCCTGACCCCGCGGGAAGACATCGTGCTGACGCGAGGCGAGCAGGCGGTGGTTACTGCCAACCATGTGTTTGCCTTCGACCTGCTGCGGCGGGTTTCCGGCGACGAGCCGGAAAGCAATCTGCTGATATCGCCCCTGAGCCTGAGCCTGGCCATGGCCATGCTGAACAACGGTGCAGACGGCGCAACACAGGCGGAAATTCAGCAGGCGCTGGGCGGCGGCGACCTGACGCATGAAGACATCAACGGCTATTTCCGGAAAATAGTCACCGCCATGCAGGAACTGGATCCTTCGGTCAGCTTTGAAAGCGCCAATTCCATCTGGGCGGCGGAGTGGTTTCCGATACTGGAGACGTTCATTGAAATCAACCGGACCTGTTTCGACGCCGAAGCGCGTAACTTCTCCGACGTGGCGGCTGGGATAAAGCAGATCAATGACTGGTGCAATGAGAAAACACACGGGATGATTCCGAAAGTGCTGGATGACGGGGATGAAGGTGTGGTATATCTGCTGAATGCACTGTATTTTAAGGGGCCCTGGACGCTTCCTTTTGACGAATCGCTTACGAAAGACGCCCCCTTTGCCCATCAGAACGGCGCGACATCGCCGGTACCCATGATGCGTTTCGAGGGACCCGTGCAGTTGATGTACGGGAGGACCGAAACGTTTGAACTGCTTGAGTTGCCCTACGGGAACGAAGCTTTCGGGATGACGCTCCTGCTGCCGGCGGAAGGTGTTTCGGCAGCGTCCGTGGTCGAGGGACTGGACGCGGCGGCCTGGGACGCGGCTCTGTCGGGGATGCATGCAGCGAAAGTGGAGGTCCGTTTGCCCCGCTTCAAGACGGATTATACCCGGGTATTGAATGAGGATCTGAAGGCGCTGGGGATAAAGTCCATGTTTGAAGATGCGGATTTCTCGCTGTTGACGCCGGAGCCTCTTACTGTGTCTATCGTGCTGCAAAAAACGGCTATTGAACTGAAGGAAGAAGGAACGGAGGCGGCCGCCGTAACCCTCATAATAATGGTAGGCGCTCTTCTGGGAGGTGGAGGTGGCCCGGCCGTCATTCCGGTAGTGGAGTTTAACCGTCCGTTTATCTATTTCATCAAAGAAAAAAGTACGGGCAGTATCGTATTCAGCGGGATTATCCAAAATCTGTAATATCCGGTTATATCAAAGACCATATCTTTCATTTTTCAACAAACTAAATTTTAAACAGGCATGAAAACAATGAATTTAAAGAACTTACTTTTATTAGTACTATTAGTAGGCGGATTTTTTTCGTGTAACAACGAAGAAAAGAATGAGATTTTGAGTGAAGAAACTCAAATAAATGGATATGCATTAAGCGACACGGAAGCGCGAGAGTTAATAGCCGGTTTTAAAGGGCTACAAACACGATCAGGAGATGTTGCATTGCAGGAAATTGGCACACGAAAGAGTATTAAAAACTATCGTGTATCGAATGGGAACAGTCAAACCAAAGAAATGATTCCTGTATATGAATATGCATTAACAACAGGAAGTCGGGAAGGATATGCTCTTGTCATTGCTGATAGTCGAATTCCAAATGTATTGGTATATGCCGATTATGGTTCTCTGGATGACACACTTTCTATCGAACCGCTGAAATATTATATGAATACGGAGGTTCCGGAGATAATTTCCGGATATATCACAGACTATTACAATCGACTGGAAATAAATACGCGAGGGTCTCAAAAAAACATTGTGACTCGAAGCGACTCTATAGGCATGAGTGTTCAGTGTTTTACATCCGAATGGGGGCAAGCGGCTCCGTATAATTCCGCATGTCCGATAATGTCAGGTTGTCTTCCAACGGATGCGGCATCAACACCGGCATACGGAGGCAGAGCTCCGGCAGGTTGTGTACCGATCGCCATAGGTGAAATAATCAAATATCATATAGACAATCACGCAAAACCCAATGTCATACAAAATTCTTATAGTAATGTGGGAGCTTTTGTCGCACATATTGGTTCTTTAGTAGATATAATGTATGGTTGCAATGGTAGTGGTGTTTGGTACAGTTCGTTTCCTTATATACGTAATGCTCTTTCATATTATGGATATCATTTCAGTTCGGGGGCTACATATCTAACTTCAGGTAATGGTATTAGTACTTTGGAGGCTAATTTACTGAGTGGCAATCCTGTAATTATAGAAGGTCAATGTGAATGGGTGAATCTAGAAGGTGAAATTAAGTATACTTTTCATGCATGGGTTATTGATGGACAGCTTGAATATCCAGGATATTATTTCCACATGAATTGGGGAGGGAATGGCTCTTCAAATGGATATTATTTATGTAGCAGTCCAAGTTCAATATATGTAGGAAGCTATTATTTTGCTTTCAATACATTTCACATTTTGACCGATATATATCATCCATAGCGTATTGACTTATCTGATTTGGGATGACAATCCGGTATTGATAATTGCCACGCTAAAATAACGGGATGGCGCTGAATCAACCTTATCATTCTCCATGTCAGTAATATTCCTCCATGATTTCCTCCATGCGGGGCGTGGCCGGATCAGTGTCGCCAACTTCCCGGCGCAGTTCGAGCAGGTCCTGCTTCATCCCGGCGATGATGCCGGCGCAGGCCGGGTCGTCATAACGGTTCCGTTCTTCGCGGGGGTCGGTCGCCAGATCGTAAAATTCCCAGGCGGGAAGCGTGGAAAGGTCTTCTGATCCGGTGGTCGCCAGGCGGTCGCCATAAAAGAAGATCAGCTTGTAACGGCGATTGCGGATGCCCATGTGAGCCGGACGGATCCTGTGCTGCGTCCAGTAGCGGTAATACATCCTGTCGCGCCAGTCGGCCGGCGTCTGTCCGGCAAGGTTCCGGCGGAAACTGCGCCCCTGAGACCCTTCGGGCGCCGGCGTACCGGCATAGTCCGCCAGCAGGGAGGCAAAGTCGATATTGAGGACGATGTCGCTGTTGCGCGTGCCGGCGGGGATCTCCTTCGGATAACGGATGACAAAGGGCATCCGCAGCGACTCTTCATACATGATCCGCTTGTCGAAAAATCCATGTTCGCCCAGGAAATATCCCTGGTCGGAAACGTAGATGACGATCGTATTTTCGCTCAGTCCTTCCTCGTCCAGCGTCCGCAGGAGCCGGCCGATGTTGTCGTCGATCGTCGCGCCGCAGCGAAGGTAGTCTTTCACCAGTTTCCGGTACGTCTTCCGCCGTCCTTCTTCCCTGTCCAGCCCCTGCACGGAGAAGGGCAGTTCGGGATAGACGCACCACCATTTCGAAGGGTCTGCCGAGGCCGTCTCCCATCGCCAGGCCAGGTTTTCGAGTGGTTGCCCGTCGAAGACACGTCCCGACGCTTCCCGCCCAAATTCCATCAGGCTGGGCGGTTCGGGGAGGGCAACCCCGTCGTAGAGGTGTTCCATCCGTTCGGGAAAATCCCAAGGCTCATGGGTTGCCTTGAAATGGCAGCATATCAGGAACGGTCTGTCCTTTTCGCGGTGGCGTATCCGTTCAATCGTCAGGTCGGCGACAATATCCGTAGAAAAGCCCCGCAGCGTGTCGCCCTGTTTTCCCTGGTCGTCGTCCGTCCAGTTGGCAGGCGATTTCATCAGCGGGTCGCGATATTCGCCCTGGTCGTGAAACACGCGGAAGTCGTCGAACCCTTCCGGTTTCTTTTTCAGGTGCCATTTCCCGTAGAGCGCCGTCCGGTAGCCGCCGTCCCGGCACCGTTTGGCAAAGTTGTCGGCCGCCGGCGGGAGGGCATCGTCGAGGGAATAGACGCCGTTGCGGTGACTGTATGCCCCGGTCAGGATGGAGGCGCGGCTGGGCACGGAGATGGAATTGGTGCAGAAACAGTTCTCCAGTACGCACCCTTCGGCGGCCAGCCGGCGGATATGATCGTTGCGGACATGGCCGGCCAGTATGCCGCCGTAGATGCCCCACGCCTGCGAAGTATGATCGTCCGAGAGGATGAACAGGATGTTCGGACGCCCGTCTGCCTGCCGGCCCTGTCCGGGTACCGTGCAGGAGAGCGGCAGGAAAATGGCCAGCCCTGCCGGAAGGATTGGCAGCGCTTTCATGGCTTGAAGTCTTTGGTCAGGCCTGCTTCGCGCCGTTCCTTCCCCTCGACGCGGGTCAGGTCGTCGCCCAGTTCTTCCCGCATCCGGTCGGCCATGCGCATGAGGCGGGCGGCCACGTCGGGACAGTGGGAGATCACGTCGTAGCGTTCGCCCGGATCGCGGCGCAGGTCGTAGAGTTCCGCCTTGTAAAGGTGTACATTGTCCAGTTTGCCCGGCTGTCCGTCGTTGCCCGGGACGTATGCGCCGTAGGTGACGTAGCGATGCGGGAAGACCAGTTTGAAGGAACCGTCGGTCACGGCTTCGAGATCGTTCCTGTTGAAGTAGTAGACAAACGATTCGCGCGGGCCGGCGCCGTCTGTGTCGCGAAGCAGCGGGACAAGGCTTACGCCGTCGATCTTGCGATCGGGCAGGGGCGCCCGGCTCAGCTCGGCCAGCGTCGGGAAGATGTCGATGTTGGCGGCCAGCCGGTTGCAGGTCGTGCCCGGACGGATCGTTCCCTTCCAGTACATCAAGCAGGGAATCCGGTTGCCGCCGTCGAAGGTCGTGGCTTTGGCTTCGCGCAGGCCAGCCGCCGATCCGGCATGATTCCCGTAGTTTGCCCAGGGGCCGTTGTCGGAGGTCAGTATGACCAGCGTGTTTTCCTCCAGTCCCAGTTCGCGCAGCGTTGCCAGCACCTCGCCCACGCTCCAGTCGATTTCCATCATCACGTCGCCGTAAAGTCCCTGCTCGCTTTTCCCCTTGAACCTGCCGGAGACGGCCAGCGGGACGTGCGGCATGGAATGGGCCAGATAGAGGAAGAACGGATTCGACCTGTTGCTGCGGATGAAACGGGTGGCCCGTGTGGTATAGTCGGTCGTGAACTGCGTCTGGTCGGTGTTGTATCCCGCCACTTCATTGCCGTCGTAAGTGGGCAAATCGGGGAAGTTGAAGATTTCGCCCTGCTGCGGGTGGAATGGCCACATGTCGTTGGAATAGGGCAGGCCGTAATATTCGTCGAAGCCATTCTGCAGGGGCAGGAAAGGGCGGGCGTCGCCCAGGTGCCATTTTCCGTAGATGGCCGTGCGGTATTCTTTTTGTTTCAGCAGTTCCGCCAGGGTCATTTCGTCGGGGTGGATCCCGTAGGGCGCGTTCGGCCCCGGCGCGCCCGAAAAGCCGATACGGTTCGGGTAGCATCCGGTCAGCAGTCCTGCACGGGAAGCGCCGCTGATGGGCTGGGCGGCCAGGAAATGCGTGAAGCGCATCCCTTCCGACGCCATCCGGTCAATATTCGGCGTCCGGTAGCCATACGCACCGTTGCAGGAGAAGTCGCCGTAGCCCGCGTCGTCGAGGTTGATGACGACAAAGTTGACAGGTTCGGCGGCGAGCGCCGGCAGGGATAAACCGCCAAGCGCCGCAAGTAAAAGAGGTTTGCTGTTCATACGTCTTGTTGTTTCGATTGTGTAAAAAATCTTTGAGATGTCTGCAAAGACACCTCAAAGATACTGTTTTTCAACCGGACTGAACGCCTTCGCTCAGTTCCAGTTGGGATTCTGGACAAGCGCGGGGTTGAGTACCGTCTGATTGTAGGGTATCGGCCACAGGTAATCCCTGTCGGCGCGAAACTTGCGTATCACGATCTCGACATTGTCGGCATCGTGCATGGCGCCGTTGTTTTCGATCCCGGCCGTCTTCCATCTGAGGATGTCGGAATAATACAACCCTTCCAGCGCCAGTTCGATGCGCCTTTCCAGGCGGATCGCCTCCCGCAACTGCTCCCGGCTCAGGCCCGGCTGTATGTCCGGCATGGACACGCCCGTTCGCCGGCGTACCTGATTGAGCGCATCGTAAACGGAGGGATCAGGCCCGGAATCCTCGTTCCGCGCCTCCGCATAGGTAAGCAGGACTTCGGCGTAACGAATCAGGATGGCATTGAATGCCGAACGCTCCACCAGCGGAATGGTTTCGTTATCCGTATAACTTGTATATTTCTTCGTCCCGAAGCCGGTGGTCATGACGTCCTGTTTGGTGATCAGCTTCCCGTTATACGGATAGCCGATCACGGTGATTGTGAAGTGCAGACGCGGATCCCTGTTTTCGTAGGGTTTTTGGGGATCATACAGCGGCGATTCGCGGATCGATTTCCCGTCAATCATCCCGTATTTGTCTACCAGTTCCTTCAGCGGCGCCGGACGGTTCAGCCGGAAGATATCCTGATCGTAGGTGGTCTGGAAATCCGGCAGCGAAGATTCGACATTGAAGATCACTTCGGAATTGTGCTTGTTGGCTTCGCTGAAAAAATACCTGTAATCGTTGAACAGGGAATAGACGTTCATGTCCATCACGGCTTTGGCCGTTTCTGCCGCCTCGCTCCACCGTTCGTTATACAGGAGTACCCGCGCTTTCAGGGCCAGCGCCGCGCCTTTGGTGGCGCGTCCCAGGTCGCTGCCGGAATACGTGTCGGGCAGTACGGAGGCGGCCTCCGTCAGGTCTTTTAATATTTGCCCGACAACAGCCTCTTTCGTGTCCCTCGGCAGGGAGGCATGTTTCTCCGCATTCGGCTTTTCGAGAATCAGAGGCACACCCCCAAACTTGTCTGTCAGGTGGAAATAAAAAAAGGCGCGGAGGAATTTGGCTTCTCCGGTCATCCGGCTGCGCAGACGGTCGTCCATCGCGACGCCGGAAATGTTGTCGAGGAACGTATTGGTACGCCCGATACCGGTATTGCAGTTTTTCCACAGCAAGGCAATCAGCGGCGTGATGGAAAGGTGTTCACCTTTCCCGATGGCCTGCGTCCCGTTCGCTTCATTGTAGGGCATTGCGTTAGCGGTAAGCATGTCAAATTCATAGAAATGAACCGCCCGCCAGGGCGCCAGGGCATTGTAGCAGCCGGACAGTCCGGCTTTGGCATGTTCTTCCGTTTTCCAGAACGTGTCTGCCGAATATTTGTCCGAAGGGTCTACATCCAGCCAGCTGTCGCAGGCGGTGACCGACAGAAGGGAAACAGTTCCCAGATATAACAGATAGTTTCTAACTCGTTTCATAATTGTTATTATTTTAGAATGTAATATTTAAACCTGCCGTAAAGGTCTTTACCGAAGGATAGGCATACCATGTGCTGCCCTTGAGATTCTTTTCCGGGTCAAAATCTTTCATTTTCGACAGGGTAAAGAGATTTTGTGCGTTCACAAAAACGCGCAGATTCTTGATAACTCCCGTCCTGTACAGCAGTTGAGACGGGAGAGAGTAGGTCAGCTGAATATTCTTCAACCGCAGGTAGGAGGCATCCCGCAACCAGAAATCATTGGTACGGAAGTTTTCGTTCAGCGCTCCTTCATAGGTGGTGATGATCGGCAGCTTGGCCGACGCGCCCCGTTCCGGCGTCCAGGCGTCCGTCACCCAGGCTTCCGGCAGTCCGCAACCGAACCATAAAGGCGTAGCCC
>JAIRXI010000234.1 GCA_031268395.1 Tannerella sp.
AAGAAAAATATCCGCCACGACTGGCGACACATACGAAATATCATGTCGTCGCAAACACTGGTGACCACACGCATGAAGCTTGAAAACGGAGACAGCCTGATCATACGTCAGCCGTCGCGCCCCAATCAATATACCGCAGAAATATACGGTGCGATGAAATTTAAGCAGTCGAATAGGAGTATGAAAAAAAAATCCGTAGTCCCCCATAACTGAATCGACGAAAACGTATGCCGTTGATTATAAGATGACTGCATTAGCACCGTTGCCAAGTTGGGTTAAGTTGGAAATATCAGCATAAGAAGTTGCTCTGATTTACAGGTATCGCTGGACAATAGAGCTTACATTCAAGAAGTTGAAACAGAATTTTTAGTTGCATTTTTTTTATTCTGAAACCGGGAACGGCATAAAGACACAGATTTGGTGTACGCTGATAGCGCATTTGTTGCTGCAAGTTATCAAGTCAACATCCAAAAGAGTGAAGGCATTTTCCACGATAGCGGCGTTGATTCGGATACATTTGATAAGTCACTTGGACATAAATTTGGTAGTAACCGAAGGCAGGCGGTATTACAAAAAATCGGAAAAAAGTAAAACTAAAAGTCCGTCTACGGCTCAACTATCTCTTTTTTGACATGGGAGATAGCTTTTTGAAAATCGAAAATCGAATTTATAATTTAATGAATATCAATAATATATAGATGTAAACCGACCGTTTTTTGAAATAGTCGGTTAATAGTGAAAAAAAATCATTAATTTGCGGCAAACGGCTCTTTTTTCCCCGTAAATTGATACCTTTGCGCGATTCCTTTTTGCAAGGGTTATCGGAAAAGGTTATCGAGAACGGCGTCGCTGGCAGGAAATATTCATGCAGACAGCCCGTTTTGCAAGGAATGTATGAGAATGAAATAAAAACAGATTTAATATGAGAACAATCTATGTAACAGTAGCCGTCGCAGTCATGCTGGCGGCGGTTTCGTGCGGCAGGAAACAGACCGGAGCAAACAGTGTGCAGCCGCCGGTCTACCCCACCGTTGCGGTGACGACCGGGCATGCGGAACTGACCGCTATCTATCCGGCAACCCTCCGCGGACGCGAAGACATCGAAATCCGTCCGCGTATCGACGGGTTTATCGAAGATATCCTTATAGACGAAGGCTCGGCGGTGAAACAGGGACAGGTACTGTTTAAAATCAACTCTCCCCAGGCCGAACAGGCGGTGACGACGGCGCAGGCAGCGGTCACGTCGGCCGAGGCACAGTTGGCTACAGCCCGGCTGAACGTCGACCGTATGACGCCGCTGGCCGAAAAGGGAATCATCAGTTCCGTGCAACTGGAGTCCTACCGTAATGCCTTCAGTGTGGCGCAGGCCGCTCACGCACAGGCCGCCGCGCAACTCAAAAATGCCACGGCCACGCTCTCGTGGACCTCTGTAACCAGCCCTGTCGACGGCCACGTCGGCGCCGTGCTTTACCGCAGGGGCAGCCTGGTGAACAGCCAGCATACGCTCACAACCGTGGCCAACACCGCGAGCGTCTATGCCTGCTTCTCGTTCAACGAAAAGGCGCTGGCCGGGTTCCTGGCCGGCCTCGAAGGTGAAACTCAGACTGAAAAACTGAAACACGCGCCGGAGATCACCCTTACCCTGGCCGACGGGACGGTCTATCCTCACAGGGGACGGATAGAGACCGTTACCGGCACGGTGAACATCGCTACCGGTAGCGCCGGCTTCCGTGCCGAATTTCCCAACCGGGAGGGCCTGCTGCGTAGCGGTGCGAGCGGAAAAGTCTCCATCCCGGCGTATTATTCCGACGTCATCCTGATCCCCCGGAAAGCAACTTTCGCCCAGCAGGACAAGGTGTTTGTCTATGCTGTGGAAGACGGTGCGGCGCAGCAGCGCCTTATTGCGGTGACACCGACACCCGACGGGCAGACATATATCGTGACCGACGGACTGACCGTGGGCGAACGCATCGTGACCGACGGCGTGGCGACACTCTCCAGCGGCACGAAAATCACTGTCGAAAACTAATCTTCCCAAACGTATATTTTTATGTTAAAGACTTTTATAGACCGGCCGGTACTGTCGACGGTCATTTCTATCCTCATCGTGGTACTGGGGATGATAGGCTTGTTCATGCTGCCGGTGGAGCAGTATCCCGACATCGCACCGCCGACGGTGCGTGTCTGGGCAAGCTATCCGGGAGCGAATGCCGACGTGGTGATGAACGCCGTCGTGATTCCGCTGGAGGAACAGATCAACGGCGTGGAGGGCATGACATACATGACCTCGTCGGCCTCGAACAACGGCTCGGCGCAAATCACCGTTTTTTTCGAAAAGGGTATCAACCCCGACATTGCCTCGGTGAATGTGCAGAACCAGGTGGCGCGTGCCACGCCGCTGCTTCCGCAGGAAGTGACGCAAATCGGTGTCACCGTCCGCAAGCAGCAAAGTTCCAACATCATGATGATCAACTTCACCACCGACAACCCGGACTATGACCAGACGTTTATCCAGAACTATGCCAATATTCACCTCCTGCCACCCATCAAGCGGGTCAAGGGCGTGGGCGATGCCAACGTCTTCGGCGCGCGGGACTACTCAATGCGTATCTGGCTCAGGCCCGACGTCATGGCGGCCTACCGGCTTGCGCCGCAGGAAGTCGTCGCCGCCCTGCAGGAGCAGAACATCGAAGCGGCGCCCGGCGAACTGGGGCAGGAAAGCAGCCAGACTTTCCAGTATACGCTGAAATATACCGGGCGGCTGAAGACGGCGCCCGAGTTTGAAAATATCGTCGTACGTTCGGTCGATGGGCAGATTCTCCGTCTGCGCGACGTGGCGCAGGTCGAACTCGGTGCGCTGAACTATACCGTTGCCTCGCGCCTGAACGGCAACCCCTCCGTCACCGTCGGCATCAACCAGACGGCCGGCTCCAACGCCCGCGAGGTGATCAACAACATCAAGGCCGTCCTGGAGGAAGCCGCCGTCTCCTTCCCGCCAGGACTGAAGATCGTCTACGTACAAGATGCTAACGAATTTCTCGACGCCTCCATTAATAAGGTCGTCCATACGCTGGTCGAAGCCTTTATTCTGGTATTCATCGTGGTATTCATCTTCCTGCAAAACTTCCGCTCGACGCTGATTCCGGCCATTGCCGTGCCGGTGGCCATCATCGGGACGTTTTTCTTTCTGCAGATGTTCGGTTTTTCGGTAAATCTGCTGACGCTCTTTGCGCTTGTACTGGCGATTGGGATTGTGGTAGACGACGCCATCGTCGTGGTCGAGGCCGTACACGCGCAACTCGACGCGGGTATGACCGACGCCCGCGAAGCCGCTCTTAAAGCCATGAAGGAAATCTCGCCCGCCATCGTCTCCATTACGCTGGTAATGTCGGCCGTGTTCGTGCCCGTCAGTTTCATCGGGGGGACGTCCGGCGTGTTCTACCGTCAGTTCGGACTGACGCTGGCCGTCGCCATCCTTCTCTCCGCCGTCAACGCGCTTACGCTTAGCCCGGCCCTCTGCGCGCTCTTCCTGAAAAGTCATCCGGAGGATGGAGAAGGCAAACGCAGGAAAGGGTTTTTCAACCGCTTCGCCTTCCTGTTCAATGCGGGATTTCAGGCGACAACCAGCCGCTACGGACAGTCGCTCCGTTTCCTGGGCAAGCATGGCCACCGCTGGATTACGGTCATGCTGCTGGTCGTCATGACCGTAATCCTGTTCGGCCTGATGCGGACAATTCCGACGGGCTTCGTGCCGCAGGAGGACAGCGGCGGCGTGATGGGAATGATCACGCTGGCGCCGGGCGCGTCGCTTGAACGCACGCAGGAGGTGGTGAAACAGGTGGCCGAAATTGCACACGGGATCGAACACGTGCAGTACGTGGCCGACCTTTCGGGTGTGAACTTCATGAGCGGTGTAGGCAGTTCCTATGCTACCATCCAGATTAAGATGGACCCGTGGGACAGGCGAAAAATCACGACCAACCAGGTGGCCGCCATCCTGAAAGAAAAAACGGCGGACATCAAGGATGCCACGTTCATCTTCATGGGCACGCCGACATTGCAGGGTTTCGGCCTGAGCAACGGCGTGGAACTGCAAATGCAGGATCGTACGGGCGGCGACATCAACCGCTTCTTCGACGTCACCAACCGCTTCCTGGACGCCATGCGCCGCCGTCCGGAAGTGATGATGGCCATGACGACCTTCAACCCCAACTTTCCCCAGAAACAGCTCGACGCCAATATTCCCAAAATCAAGGAAGCCGGGCTGACGCTCGGCCAGGTCATGTCGACGCTGCAAGCCTACGTGGGGAGCATGTACGTTTCGAACTTCAACCTTTACGGCAAGCAGTTCCGCGTCATGGTGCAGGCCGCGCCGGAATACCGCGAGAAACTGGAAGACCTGGACAGCTATTTTGTGCGCACGGCATCGGGCGAGATGGCGCCGGTGACGGAATTCCTGACCGTCACGGACGTCACTGCCCCGCAGACGCTGAACCGCTTTAACATGTATTCGTCGATGAGCATCACGATCATGCCCAACTTTACCGAAGGCTATGCCACGGGCAACGTCCTCGAAGCCGTCACGGAAGTGGCGCGCGAGGTGTTGCCGGAGAATTTCACCTATGACTACTCCGGCATGACGCGCGAGGAAGTGAAAAGCGGCGGACAGACGTACCTGATATTCACTCTCTGCCTGATTTTCGTCTACCTGCTACTGGCCGCCCTCTACGAGAGCTATATCCTGCCGCTGGCCGTGATATGCTCGCTGCCGGTCGGACTGGCGGGCGTCTTCATTTCCATCTTTGGCGGGCTGGCGCTGGGTACGGGCATCGTAAACAATATCTATGTACAGATATCACTGATCATGCTGATAGGGATGCTGGCCAAGAATGCGATTCTGATTGTGGAATATGCCGTGCAGCGGCGGCGGCAGGGGATGAGCGTCGTCGAGGCGGCAGTCAGCGGGGCCACGGCGCGGCTGCGTCCGATTCTGATGACGTCGTTTGCCCTGATATTCGGGCTGATGCCGCTGGCCTTCGCCACGGGCGCCGGCGCGGTCGGCAACCGCTCCATCGGCATTCCGGCCATTGGCGGCATGCTGATCGGCACGCTGCTGGGCGTGCTGGTGATTCCGTCGTTGTATATCATCTTCCAGACAATACAGGAGAAGTTCAGCAAGTCGGGGCTGATCAACACGGCCCGGGTGGTGACAGCCGGCGTGCTGCTCACAGCCGGCGTGTCGTCGTGTCAGGTGGCAAACCGCTACCGATCGCCGGAAGTCGATACGGCTGACCTGTACCGCGACGTGGCTACCGACGGCGATTCCGCGACGGTTGCGGCGATTCCGTGGGCGTCGTATTTCACCGATCCCGACCTGCAGCAACTGATAGCGGAAGGATTGCAGGCGAATTTCGACCTCCGGACGGCGTTGCTGCGGATCGAAGAGGCTGAAGCCGGATTACAGGCCGCTCGCGCTGCCTGCCTCCCCATCGCCGCACTGACAGGGCAGGTCACGCATACGCGGACGAGCGAGCGGGGCAGTGCGACCGAGCCACTGGGCTATGCCGGCAACCAATACCGGTTGGGCGTTGCAGTGCAGTGGGAAGTCGACCTGTGGGGCAAACTCGGCCGTCAGGCGCGCGCACGGTATGCACAGTACTTGAACAGTCACGAATACAGGCGGCTGATACAAACGTCGCTGGTGTCGAACATTGCCGTCGCCTACTACACTTTGGCGGCACTGGATGAGCAACTGCGCATCTCGCGCGAGACTGTCGGACTGCTGGCGGAAAGCGCCGCGTCGATGCAGTCGATGATGGACGCCGGCCTGCTGAATGCCGCTGCCGTGGAGCAGAGTCGTGCTCTGCTGTATGCCACGCAGGTCTCGGCGCTGAACCTCGAAGTATCGATACGAAAACTGGAGAATTCACTCTCGGTCATGACCGGACGTAAACCCGGCGCGATTGTGCGACCGGAACCGAACGGACAGATGGCGCTTGCCACGCCCGCCACGCCGCTGCCTCACGGTGTCCCGGCGCAGATGCTGGCATGGCGTCCCGACGTGCGTGCAGCGGAGTTGCAGTTCCGTGCGGCGTTTGAACTCCACCATGCGGCACGGGCAGCGCTCTATCCTTCCCTCACGCTCGGCGCGGGGACGATGGCAGGATACAGCGCCACGGTGCTGACCGACTTCTTTGATCCGAAAAACCTGCTGGCCAATATTATCGGCGGCCTGACGCAACCTGTTTTTGCTGGCAGGCAGCTGCGCGCACAGGTCAAGATCACGAAGGCGCAGGAGGAAGAGGCGCTGATCAACTTCGAAAAAACGGTGCTGACGGCTGCCCGAGAAGTGTCGGATGTGCTCTACACCTACGAAAAGGCATTGGAGAAAACGGCCCACCGCACCTCCCAGACCGAATCGCTGCAAAAATCCGTCTACTATACACAGGAACTGCTCAAGGCCGGCGAAGCAACCTATATCGAAGTCCTCACCGCCCAGCAGAACTACCTTGTCGCCCGACTAGCCGCTGTCGGCGACCGGCTGGAAAAGGCGCAGGCGGTGGTTGACCTGTATCGCGCGCTGGGAGGGGGCGGAGATTGAACTCTGGCCATGAACGGATGCGGTGCAGATGGATTTATCAAAGTTATGAAAACGAAAATGGCAAACAATATCACCATCACGGGGGATTTGGGCAGCGGAAAAAGCGCTGTGTCTTCCCTGCTGAAAGACAGGTTGAAGTTTGAAATTGTATCCGTCGGTATGTTGCAGCGGAAACTGGCGGAGAAATACGGGTTGAATACGATAGAATTTAATAAATATACGGAATCTCATCCCAAAATAGACTTGGAACTTGACCGGATGGTTTCCGAAACGGGGAGAAAAAACAACCTTATCTTTGATTCCAGGCTGGCATGGCATTTTGTTGAAAACTCCTTTAAGGTTTACCTGTCGGTCGACGACGAAATCGCCGCACGCAGGATTTTTTCCGACAGTAACAGGCTTAATGAAAGTTATTCCGGCATCGAACAGGCAAAAATCAATATCCGGAAAAGGAGGGAAAGCGAACAGGCAAGATTCAAGGCGCAATATAATATTATCCTTGACGACTATTCCAATTACGACATAGTTATCGACACGAGTTATACCGACCCCCGTACCGTTTCCGACTGCATCATCTCGAATTATCAATTGCACGCGGAAAACCGGCGCCATCATAAAATCTGGCTGTCTCCCAAAAGTTTGATTCCGGTACAGCCCATACAGAATCATTCGAAAAAAACGGCTGTTCCGGAAATAGAACCCGGGAAACAGGAAGGTTTCGATGCGGACGAACCCGTTAAGGTCGTGGAAGTCGACCGCAAGTATTACATTTATGACGGACACAAAAGGGTCTGTACCGCATTGTCCGATAACCGGGCATTGCTTCCGGTTGAAGTCGTTGCTGGGGAAGAACAGTTTTTGCTTTCCGGACAAAAAGCAAACGAATAGGACTTATGCTAATCTGCTATCAAAATAATCAGTATGTAGATATTGTTATTTGGGATAATTGTTGTAAATTTGCATCGTTAACACATATTGCATATTTTCCGCATAAAAACAAAAATTTCGGGCGAAAATAGTGCTGTATATGGGTGTTTTTAGTATCTTACAAGTAAAATTCGTGTAATTTCCTGACTTTATCACTTTTCCCGGAGTTGTTTTTTAATAATCTGTGTAATAGACATATACAGATTTCGCATCACCATTTTGGGTGACGCAAGGAAAAAAAGAGTAATTTTGTGATATGTTTATACGCAGGAAAAAAAACAGGTCAGGCAGCATCAGTATTGTTGTTATCGACA
>JAIRXI010000245.1 GCA_031268395.1 Tannerella sp.
GCAGACGGCAGAAAACAGAAGAATGCGAATGTATCACATTATAAAACAGAGGCCTATGGACACGGAATGAATCAAACCCGGAAACGGACGGAAAAGGACGGTATGACTTTCCGGCCGGATACGCTTTACGCGAAATCAATACCCTCTAATAATAAACTCAAATTCACAAAAAAGAAAAGAAGTATGATAAACAAATTGATTGAAGGCATGAAACATGCCGGATTTGAAAAACTCAAACGAGTGATAATGCTGTCCGTCTTCCTGCTGATGGCGGGGACGGGCATGATGAATGCCAGCGACGGCAATCCGCCGGAAACGGACGAACCGCAGCAGGCGAAGACCCGTATCACGGGCACGGTGGTCGACCGGACGGGCGAGCCGGTGATCGGGGCCAATATTGTGGAAAAGGGCGTGACGGCCAACGGAACGGTGACGGACGTGGACGGCAAATTCTCGCTGGAAGTATCGCCGGAAGCAACGCTGCTCGTTTCCTTTATCGGATACGTCACGCAGGAAGTGGCGGCCGGAGATCAGGCGAATCTGAAGATTGTGCTACAGGAGGACACGCAGTTGCTGGACGAAGTGATTGTCATCGGGTATGGTACAGCCAGGCGGCGGGAATACACCGGCTCGGTAGGCTCGGTCAAGCTGGAAAACAGTCCGCTGGCCACACTTCCCAATCTGAACATAATGGAGTCGCTGAAAGGCAACATCAGTGGGATGAATGTCGGCGGGATCAATTCGTCCGGTGGAGAACCGGACTTGCTGATACGCGGTCAAAATTCGATTAATGGCGACAACAAGCCGCTCATTATTCTGGACGGCGTGATTTTCATGGGTAATATCAGCGATATCAATCCCAACGATATTGCCAATATTGACGTGTTGAAAGATGCCGTTTCGTCGGCTGTGTACGGTTCACGTTCGGCGAATGGCGTCATCGCCATCACCAGCAAGAAAGGCCGTGTCGGAAAACCAATGATTTCCTTTCATGCGGCGACCGGCATCAATACGTGGGCCAACAACAGACCGAAAATGGCAGACGGCCCCCACTGGCTGGAAGATTCCAACGTACATGCCGGACGGGAGAAAGACGACATTACAAGGTTTCTCCCGGAAATCACCGATTTGATTAAGAAGGGCGAAGAAAAGGAAATGCTTGATTACATTACCCATACCGGCAATATTCAGAGTTACCAGATTGCCGTTTCGGGCGGAACGAAAGAACTGAACTATTATCTGTCCACTTCCTACGAATCCAATAACGGCGTGCTCATCGGCGACGAGTATGACCGGATTTCGGTGATGGGAAAGATAGGCGCCGACATTACAAACTGGTTGAATATCGGAGCAGATGCCGGATTTTCCCGCCGTGACTATTCGGGAGTGGCCGCCAGTTACGGATTCTTTCAGTCATATCCTGACGGACTGTACTGGGTGAACTTTCGCGAAATCGACCCGGCTACGACATTGACACAGCAGGCTACGCATCCGCTCTGGGGCGTGGACGACGGATACCGCGACAACGTGGACCTCCGTCATAACATCCGGCTCAATGCGTATGCGACGGTAAAGATCCCCTGGATCGAAGGATTGAGTTACAAAATCAATTTCCTTCCCAGCATGGACCTTATCAAGCAGGGCGACTTTGCCTACGAAACGAATTTCCAGAATGCCGTTGCGGGGCCTTTTACGCCCGAAAAACTGCAGAGCTTTCTGACGCAGGCGAATGGCTCGATGCTGAACAGCCGGAACTACAACTATGTGTTCGACAATATCCTTTCCTATTCGAAACGGTTCGGGAAACACAGTATTGATGCAACCCTGGTTGCTACGCGTGACTATGAGAAATATGAAGTTTCAAATTTCACCGGTTCCGATTTCCTGGCAAATGGAAACACGGCCCTTGGGCTTGGCGGCCTGCACAAGGCTACGGTTCAGAAAATGGACCTGTACGTAAACAGCAAAGCCAACGGCGAACGGATAGGCGGGACGGTACGGACCAATATCGGCTATCTGGGACGTATCCAGTACGGGTTGAACGACCGCTATTTTTTCCAGGCATCCTGGCGGCGGGACGGCGCTTCCGTATTCGGCTCCAACCGGAAATGGGGCAGCTTCGGCGCAGCCGGCGCTTCGTGGAATATCTCGGACGAAAAATTTCTGAAAGCCTTCAACCCGTTGAACAGCCTCAAGCTGAAGGCCAATTTCGGACAGAACGGCAACCAGGGCCTTACGCCCTACGCTATTCTGGCGCGTGTGGACAACGGAAACATTGCGGGTAATTTCTACGAGTTTTCGGATACACAGGGCAAGGTGTATTACAGCATTGTACAGTCCGCGCTGGGCAATAACAATATGGGCTGGGAAAAAACAACCGGCATTGATTATGGTTTTGAATCGGCATGGCTCAATAACCGCCTGATGCTCGACGCCAGTTTTTACCACAGTAAAACAACCGACCAGATCTTTGAGCGTACCATTCCTTCCATGACGGGATTCAACAAAATTTATGCCTCCATGGGACAGGTGAACAACAGCGGTGTGGAAGCAACCCTCAAAACGGTCAATATTACGGACAGGGACTGGACCTGGAGTACATTTGTTACTTTCTGGAAGAACAATAACAAGCTGATACATCTTTATGGCGACGATCTCGACGGCGACGGAAAGGAAGACGACGATATTTCCGACCCCAACAACGCGCTCATTATTGGCAAGTCCCTGGGTGTTATCTACGGATACAGGCAGGTTGGCATCACACAGGAAGACGATACGGAGTATATGGAACTGACCGGTACACAGCCCGGCAATCCGAAGTATGACGATATGGTAGACGGCGTGCCCGGCATATCGCCCGACGACCGTACGATCCTCGGTTACCGAAAGGAGAATTTCAGGCTGAATTTCGGTACGACACTGCGCTACAGGGATTTTGAGCTGTATGCACTGGCGGTAGGCATCTTTGGCGGAAATAACCGCTATCTGGACAACAATGAACTTGCTTACCGGCATTATCAGGAGCCGCGGCGTATCCTCGACGAAGCGACCTATTTCAACCGTCCGTACTGGACGCCGGAAAACAGGAACAATACCTATCCGATTATCTCTTTCCGTACCGACGGCCGTTATCAGGGGCTTCAGTCGCGCACCTGGGTGCGGATACAGGACATCTCCCTGTCTTACAATTTTAACGAGACGCTGCTGAAATCGCTCCATGTCCAAAACCTGAAACTGTATCTTGCCGCCAAGAACGTTGCCCTGTTCACCGGCTGGTTCGGAGGCGATCCGGAAATCGGATCCAGGTGGATGGACGGGACTTTCCCGGTAACAGCATCCTATACAATAGGTCTAAATCTCGGTTTCTAACTCTCCAAAAAAATGATAATGATGAAAACGATCAAATATATAATATTCAGTATGGTCATCATGGCGGCATCGACCGTTATGACAAGTTGTAATGATACCCGGTTTCTGGAACAAAATCCGGAAACATTCTACACAACGGACAATATTTTTTCCACTTCCGAACAGGTCGACCAGGTGCTTGTAAGCATCTATTCGAAGATAAGGTATATGTGGATAAATATTCCCATCAGTCATGATTACTTTAATTTCAAGGAAAAAGGCACCGACATGCTGGACATCACGTACAGCAAGCGGGGACAGAGTTTCAGCGATTACGGGCTGATTAATGCCGACCATGAAACGTTCCGCGTGCTTTATTCCGATTTCTACACGATCATTGCCCGCGCCAATCTGGCCATTTATGCAGCCGAACTGCCGCAGATTTCCTGGGGTTCGGCGTCCGATAAAGCCTATGCCCTGGCGCAGGCACGTTTCTTCCGCGCCTTTGCGTATAAAAATCTTGGCGAACTCTGGGGCGGCGTGCCCATCGTGACGGAACCCGTTTCGGAACCGCGTTTCGACTTTGTGCGCACTACACGGGTAGAAACATACCAGTTTGCGATTGACGAGATGGAAGCCGTCCTGAACGACCTTCCGGAAACGACGGCTCACGGCGGACGTATTGTTCGCGCCGCAGCGCAGCATAACCTGAGCGAGTTGTATCTCGCCAAAGGAATCCAGCTGGAAGCGGAAGGCAATGCAGGTAACGCCCAGGCCGATTATGCCAAATCGATCCAGTATGCCGGTCAGGTCATTGACGGAGGCACTTACGGGTTGATGACCGACCGCTTCGGAACCCGTGCGAGTGAAGACAGGATCATCATCGGTATCCATCCGAACGGCGAAGCGGCGCGTCCGGTCGTAGATACCATCATGTTTGAAACCAATCTCTACTGGGACCTGTTCCAGACTGGCAATGTGGACTATCAGGACGGCAACAGGGAATGTATCTGGGCGGTACAGGTGGATTTCCAGGCATTCAAAACCGAAGACCCGGAATCCAAACTGCCTTATTCGCAATGCTATTCGCCTGTTTTGCGCGACGGCTCGAATAACCGTATCCGCAGCTGGCTCGAAGACATCGGCGGTTTCCCCAACAGCCATACTACGCAAAACGATTATGTGCGCGACAGTATCTGGGAAGGGAAATTCGCCGCCGACCTGCGTAATTCGCAAATCGTGCGCCGCCGCCGGTTTAAGGGGAACATGGAAGATTCGCCCTATTACCTGAAAGAGATTCCGTGGGACATCATCTGGTGGATAGAAGGCATCAGCGAGGCAACCGCCATGAATCAGCGCAATATGTGTTTCCCGCTTTCCTGCAAAACGACTACGGATCAATACCAGGGTCTTGAGGACGTGAATCAATATTACCAAAATCTGTTTCGCGACGACTACATCATCCGCCTGCCGGAAACGATTCTGTTGCGTGCCGAAGCCAAACAGCGAGCCGGGGATAAAGCAGGCGCAGCCAACGACATCAATATGCTGCGCAGCCGGTCGAAGTGTGAGTATCTTGTGACGGCCACCGATGTGGATGACAATTTCAACCTCATTCTCGACGAACGGGCGCGTGAACTGCTCTACGAAGAATGTCGCTGGAACACGCTGCTGCGCATGGGCGGAACCGTTGCCGTCGACCGTATCCGAAAATATTCCTACTGGCCGGAAACCAAAGCCACGTTAAATTTCAATTACAACCTGTGGCCTGTCCCGCAGTCGGTCATTGACGTTAACAAGGAAGTGCCGATGGCGCAAAACCCGGGCTGGGAGAATCGGTAAATGATGGATGAAGACAGCCGGAAAAGACGAAAAAACTTTTCCGGCTGTTTTTTCTTGGCTGTGCCCGTCATTGCAGGACAGCGCGCCGTGGGCCGTCATTGCGACGAAGGAAGTAATCCAGGTCATACTTTCACTGGATTGCACTCCTGCTCCTGCTCGGCGTAGCGTCCCGCTACGTCGTGTTAAAAGCAAGGCTCCCGCCTTGCGCCGCA
>JAIRXI010000259.1 GCA_031268395.1 Tannerella sp.
AGGTAATAGCCGGTTTCCGTGAGGCCGTCCCGCTTCGATTCCATCAGTATTTTCCCGCTGTCCAGGTCTGTCCGGATGGCGTCCAGGGCTGTCCGGACGGCGTCGGGGCTGGCGGGGAGCGTCAGGCTCCTGTAGCGGCTGATGCGGGTATGGCGACCCAGCACATCTTCCGCCAGTTCGATCAGCACGGCTCCCTTTTGCCTGCCGAAGTCGCTGAATACGTCCTCGATGTGCAGCCCTTTCTGTGCGCCCGCCAGTCCGCAGATGGAGAGGAGGCTCAGCATGACGGTCATTTTTCTTGCCGTGTTCATGTCGTTCTGTGTTCGGTTCCCGTCAGCGAAACAGCTCCAGCGTTTCGACCTGGGAAGAGAGCGCCGATGCGTTGCCTTCGGCCAGGTGTTCCAGGGATTTGAGCGCTTCCGAGCGGACAAGTTCGATGTTCGTATATTTTTTCCCGCCGATGAAGACCCGCGAGGTTTTTTCCCCCGCCGTCCCGTGCAGGTAGACGGCAAGCGGCAGGGTTGTACATGCGAGCAGGACGGCGGCTGCCGCACTCCATGTCCGGGCGTTTTTCCGGAGGAGTGGCAGGAGCGTCCGGCGGCGGTTTTCCCGCCGCCCGGCCGCCAGGTAGCAGAAGATCGGCCGGTAGACGCCGAGCGTTTCCGGCAGGCGGCCTTTCCGGAAAAAGTCCCGGAGAAACTGTTCCTCTTTCAGGCTGGTTGTTCCGTCGAAATACGCTTCAAGCAGCGATTCGATGTCTGTTTGTCTTTTTCTCATAATCGATAATTCATTATTTTCATAAACTGATCCCGTACTTTTTTCCGTGCCCGGGAAAGATTCACCGTGACGGCGCTCACCTGCGTGCCGGTTATTTCGGCAATCTCCTGCAATTCGTATCCTTCGATGTCGCGCATCCGGATAACGGTCTGTTGCAGGGCCGGCAGTCGCTCGACAATCTGCCCGACAAGCGCGACGGCGTCTTTCCGTTCGATTTCCGCATGAGGCGTTTCGTAGTCCGCCTCCGCGCGGCAACCGTCGACGGATGTTTTTTCCTTCCGCGTCCGGAGGCGGTCGATGCAGATGTTCTTGACGGTCTGCATGGCAAACGCCCCCGGACTGGCCACCGAATCCAACTGTTCGCGGATATTCCACAGACGAAGCAGCGTTTCCTGCGTTGCATCTTCGGCATCCTCGTCCTGTTGCAGCCATTTCCGGGCTGCTGCAAAAAGCATCTGCCGGAGAGGAAGAATGTCTGTCTTGAACCGTTCCAGTTGCATATTCGTTTTGAATGACGCTGCAAAGGAAAAAATATAACATCGAACGGACAATTATTTCTGCCAAAAACGGACTTGAGAAGTTTTCTCCGGTTTTGTGGGCGGAAATGCAGGAATTTCATAAATATGTAATGCTCCCGTCGCCGAAAGGAAACATCCGGCCGGTACTTTTGCCGTCATAAAACGAAACCGATGAAACTGAGGAAATACTATCCCGTGATTGTTCTTTCGGACATCCATCTTGGCTCCGGCTATTCGCGCACGGAAGAAGTCACCCGCTTCCTGCAGCATGTCGACTGCGACCGCCTGATCCTGAACGGGGACATCATCGACGGCTGGCAGTTGAAGAAGCCGGGAAAGCGCTGGAAACAGAAACATACGGAATTTTTCAAGGTGTTGATGAAAATGATGGAAAACGGCGGCACGCAAATTATTTATGTCAGGGGGAACCACGACGATTTTCTGGATCACGTGGCGCCGCTGTGCCTTTTCAACATTATGATCGTCAAGGATTACGTGCTGGAAATTCAAGGTCGCCGCTATCTGGTCATCCACGGAGACATCTTCGACAGCGTGACCACCCACATGCGCTGGCTGGCGATGCTGGGCGATGTGGGATATACCTTCCTGCTGTGGCTGAACAGGATCTGCAATCGCAGGCGCGAGCGGCAGGGCAAGACCTGCTATTCGCTGGCCCGGCAGGTGAAGCACCGGATCAAGAGCGTCGTTTCCTACATTTCCGCCTTTGAAAGGGAACTGGTCAAACTGGCGGAGGCCCGGAAACTGAACGGCATTGTCTGCGGACACATCCATCAGGCCGCCAATACGTGGTACGGCCCTGTCCATTACCTGAACTCGGGCGACTGGGTGGAAAGCATGACCGCACTGGTTGTCGACGAAGCGGGTGAATGGCGCATCATCACCTATGATCGGGCGGAATACGAAACGGCGGACGAAGAAGTGCGCCGGACGGTGAACTGACCGGAAAGAAGGTAGGGGAGAGGCCCTTTCCGTCAATGAGCGCCGGCCGTATCCCGTTTGTGATGCGAAATAAATAATCCCAACATGTCCATTAGCTGTTTCCCCTGTCGTGTCCGGAAGACGCCCTGCCGGTAAAACGGGCCGTCCCGGCCGGGACGGAATGTGGTCGGAAGGGCCTTATTTGGCGCAGGGTAAGACAGGCGGATGGACACCGCCCCGGCAGGTGTCCGCCGCGCCCCCTTTTTCGTTCACATTCCGTCCCTGGCCGGGACGCCTTCATTAACGATGAACGATAAACGATGACCGGGGTTTGCCCGTCAGGGCATTCATATCCATAGAAAAAGCGATTAAACCGGCGCTTGAACTCCGTACGGAGTTCCATCTTGCAGGGAAATATTCGTATGCTATGGGATATGAATGTCCTGACGGGCAAACCCCGTTCATCGTTCATCGTTAAGGCATGACGCCCCTGCTCGGCGTAGCGTCCCGCTACGTCGTGTTAAAAGCAAGGCTCCCGCCTTGTGCCACAACCATGCATCGTGCATCGCGTGAGACACCATCCGAACAAAATATTTATATGCGAGATTAGCGCAAGGCAGGCGCCTTGCTTTTAACACGACGTAGCGGGACGCTCCGCCGAGCAGGGCACGAAGCAACCGCCGAAGCAGGAAGCAATTATTTATTGGAGCGGAACAGGAAAGCGTCTTTTTATGGGG
>JAIRXI010000277.1 GCA_031268395.1 Tannerella sp.
CGAGCAGCACGGCTGTGGCAAGTGTCAATGCTTCCGGTCTGGTCACGGCCAAAACCGCAGGCTCGGCAACGATAACGGCGACGACGGCGGACGGCAGCAAAACGGCTACCTGCGCCATCACCGTAACGGCGGCGACCGTCTCCGTCACGGGCGTGTCGCTGAACGCCGCCAGCCGGTCGCTGACCGTCGGGCAGACCTTCCAGCTGACGGCAACGGTTGCGCCGTCCGGTGCGACGAATAAAACCGTCACCTGGTCGTCGAGCAGCACGGGCGTGGCAAGCGTCGATGCTTCCGGTCTGGTCACGGCCAAAACCACAGGCACGGCAACGATAACGGTCACGACGGCGGACGGGAACTGGAAGGCGACCTGTACGGTAACCGTCCGTTCCAGTTCCAGCTCCGATTTTGAGGTGATCAGCGGCGTGCTGACAGGATACTACGGCTCCGGCGGGAAGGTAGTGATTCCCGATAATTTGGGGATTGTGAAAATCGGTCACAACGTTTTCAATAATAACCAAACCATCACCTCGGCAGTGATCCCTGAAGGCGTAACAGGCATTGAATCTTATGCTTTTAGTTTATGTCGCAGTCTGACGGCCGTCACGATTCCCAATGGAGTTACGAGTATTGACAATTATGCTTTCAGTTATAGCAGCAGTTTAACCGCCGTCACGATCCCCAACAGTGTCAGGCATATTGGAGATGGCGTTTTCTCGGGATGCAGCAGTTTAACAGGCAGTATCACGATCCCGGAGGGTGTTACGAGTATCGGACCAAGTACTTTCGATGGGTGTAGCCGTTTAACCTCTGTCACGATCCCTAACAGTATTACGAGTATTGGAAACAATGCTTTCGCCATGTGTAGCCGTTTAACCGGCAGTATCAATATTCCTAAGAGCGTTAAAAGTATTGGGGATTTTGCGTTCGTTTATTGTAGCAGTTTAACCGGGAGTCTCACGATTCCGGATGGCATTACGAGTATCGGAGAAGGTACTTTTGTGACATGTAGCGGTTTAACCGGTATCACGATCCCTAACAGTGTTACGAGTATTGGGAGACATGCTTTTGCTGGATGTAGCGGTTTAACCGCTATCACAATCCCTGACAGAGTTACAAGCATAAAAGATTATGCTTTTAGCGGATGTAACATGACCTCTGTCACAATCCCTGCGAGTGTTACGAATTTCGGGCCCGGAGTTTTCTATGAGTGTAGCCGTTTAACCAGTGTCATTATCTCTAATGGAGTTAAGGATTTTGGACATGCTACCTTCCGTGGATGCAGCAATTTAACCGCTGTCACGATTCCTAACAGCGTTACGAGTATTGGAGGTGAAGTCTTCCGTGAATGTAGCAGTTTAACCGCTATCACGATCCCCGGTAGTGTCAAGAGTATTGGAGATGCTGCTTTCCTCGGATGTAGCAGTTTAACCGGTATTACTATTCCGGGCAGTGTTACGAGTATAGGAAACGGCGCTTTCTATGACTGTCACAAGTTAACCGCTGTCACGATCCCTAACAGTGTTACGAGTATAGACGGTTATGCTTTCTCTGGATGCAGCAGTTTAAGCAGTATCACTATACCTGATAAGATAACGAGTATAAAATATTATGCTTTCTCCGGATGCAGCAGTTTAACCGCTGTCACCATTCCTAACAGTGTTACGGGTATAGAACAATATGCTTTCCATGGATGCAGCAGTTTAACCGCTGTCACGATCCCTAACAGTGTTACGAGTATGGGATGGGATGCTTTCTCCGGATGCGGCAGTTTGGCTACTGTAACCGTCAAATGGGGTACGCCATTAAATATAGACTACCGGGTATTTGACAAGGATGTAAGTTCAATCACCTTGCACGTGCCCTCCGGCACAAAAGCGCTTTATGAAGCGGATCTCGTCTGGAAAAGATTCGGGATGATTGTGGACGACGTTTCGCTGACGGCCGGGGAAGAAAGCGGGAACATCACCGGCCTGGAAGCAGCGGCAGGTTCCGGGATCCGGGCGTATGTGTCCGGCCACCGCCTGCATGTAAGCAGTCCGTCGGCCGAGCAGATCACCGTCTATTCGCCGGGCGGCATGCGACTGTACAGCGCGCGGAAAGCGGCGGGCGAGGCGACGTTCGACGTCGGTCGCCTGCCCGGCGGCGTGCTGATTGTCAAAGGGGATAGCGGCTGGACAGAGAAAGTTGCTGTTCGATGAAGAACGGTTACCGGTTACGGATGATTCGGGGGGCGGGCTGCAACGGCGGTTCGCCCCCCGTTGGCTGTCGGGGATGGCGGACGGGCCGCATCGGAAAGGGTCAAAAGAATCCTGTGCCGTTCTGCCGGGAGGCGAGTTTTTTCCGGAGCTGTAGCAGTTCGCTGTTTTGTAATTCCTTTTCTTTTCTCACCTTCTCCAGCTGCAACGTCAAACTGACAATCCGCACGTTCAGCTGCGTAAGCTGTTCCCGGTATTGCTGTTCGTTATGTTTGATCTGATCGGCATGTTCCTGCCGGACGGCCTGCAAAGCCGCTTCGCATTGACTTAATTGTTTGGCATGTTCCTGCCGGACGGTCTGTAAAGCCGTTTCGCACTGACTTAATTTTTTGGCATGTTCCCTGTGTGCCATTAGCAGCGTCTTTTCGTAATGATTCAGTTTGTTGGCATGATCCTGGCGGAGAGCCTTTATCATTTGCTCATATCTCTTCGCCAGATTGACATTTACGTGCTGTAACTGTTCCATTTTTCCGGTCAGGGTTTCGATCCTGCCGCGAAGTTCCGACTTGGTTGTGCCAAAGAGGCGTTTGATGTTCATACTGAAAATTATTTTTGCCCGACAAATATAAGCGATTTTTCAATAGTCTGTTCCTGCCGCAAAACTAACATCACATGCTCAATACGCCTTTTCGCTTTCTCTGTCTGGCCCGGGAGTTCAGCAGACAGTTAGGAACTGCCTGAAAATAAATGATACATTAACAGTTGGCATCCGAATACATTCCGCCCCTGCGGGGACAGCGGTATTGCGTCGCGGGCCGTTTTTTGTCGGCAAGGTATCCTTATAATTACCGGTTAATCACGGTTCTTTTTTCCGTTTCAGTCCCATTTTTTCCGCTTTTCCGTGCATGAACTCCACGGCTGCGGCATAGTCGTTCGGAATCACGCCGTCGAGAATGGCATTCTTGATGGCATCCTTGATGAGGCCGACGGGCCGCGAAGGAGACAAACCGAACGTGTCCATGATCTCTTCGCCCGATACCGGCGGCTGGAAATTGCGTATGCGGTCTTTCTCTTCGATCTGCACCAGTTTTTCGCGTACCAGCCGGAAGTTGTTCAGGTAACGGCGCACCTTTTCGGGATTTTTGCTTGTAATATCGGCATCGCAAAGCATCATCAGGTCGTCGATGTCGTCGCCGGCATCGAACAGCAGCCGGCGTACGGCCGAGTCGGTCACTTCTTCATCGACCAGCGCGATCGGACGCATGTGCAGGCTCACCATCTTCTGCACGTAACGCATTTTTTCATTGGCCGGCAGTTTCATTCGCCGGAAAATCCCCGGAATCATTTTGCTGCCGACGAAATTGTGGTTATAAAACGTCCATCCCTGCCGGTTGTCGAACCGCTTGGTGACGGGCTTGGCGATGTCGTGGAAGAGCGCGCTCCAGCGCAGCCACAGGTTGTCGGACAGTTTACTCAGCCGGTCGAGCACCATCAGCGTATGCGCGAAATTATCCTTGTGTCCGATGCCTTCCCTCGTCTCCACGCCTTTCAGGGCGCAGAGTTCCGGGAAGATAAGTTCCAGCAGTCCGCAGGCTTCCAGCAGTTCAAAGCCGACGGAAGGCCTGGGCGAAAGGATGATTTTATTCAGTTCGTCCGCGATGCGTTCTCCGGAGACGATGTCGATGCGTTGCCTGTTGCGCAGAATGGCATCGAAGGTATCGGGGTCGATGAAGAATCCCAGCTGCGAGGCAAACCGCACGGCCCGCATCATCCGGAGCGGGTCGTCGCTGAAGGTCACGTCCGGATCCGTCGGCGTCACGATGCGCAGTGCTTCCAGGTCGTCCAGCCCGCCGAAGGGGTCGACCAGTTCGCCGAAACGCGCCCTGTTCAGGCACAGCGCCAGCGCATTGACGGTAAAATCGCGGCGGAGCTGATCGTCTTCCAGCGTACCGTCTTCCACGACGGGCTTCCGGCTGCTCCGGGAATAGGATTCTTTCCGCGCCCCCACAAACTCCAGTTCCATGTCGCCGGCTTTTACCTGCGCCGTGCCGAAGTTTTTGAAAACAGTCAGTCCGGCGCCCCTGCCCAGTTTCCGGGCGACAGCCTTTGCCAGTTCGATCCCGCTGCCGACCGTCACGATATCGACGTCTTTCGACGGCCGGCGCAAAAACAAATCCCGTACAAACCCGCCGATCACATACGTCTCCTGCCCGCCCAGTTCCTCAACGGCCTCGGCAACCGTCCGAAACGCCGGAGCCGACAGATATTCGGCCATCTCTTCCCTGCTATAATAATACATTCCTGTTCTTCCGTTTTCAACGGCACAAAAGTAGGCATAATTATCGAATCGCCCTTAACGGAGAACGATGATCCATGAACGATGAACGATGAATGATGAACGATGAACGGGAGCCCCTGACGGGACATGGCTTACATGCTTCCCGTTCTGAGAGACGGAAGGTGAAAGAACATGACATGGTTATTTTTAGACAGCACCTGTGAACGGATTCATCATTCATCGTTCATCGTTCATCGTTCATCGTTCATGGATCGGATCATCGTTGATAGAAATAATGCCGTTCCACAGCCGATTTGTAATGACTAATACGTATATTTGCCACAAAAAAAAGGAGCAGCATGAAAAAATACAGTTATTTATTAGGTTTCCTGATACTGGCGGCAGTGGGAGCCTGTTCGGGCGAAAAGAGAGATTCGGCGGCGGAGGAAACAGTGGAAACGGTTCTGCCGGACAAGATTAATGAAGTGACGGTCATGAAACTGGAACTTACCGATTTTCAGCACGAGCTGATCAGTAACGGCACGCTGTCGGCGCGGCGACATGCGGACTTGCGTTTCGAGTCGCCCGAACCGGTGGCCGCCATTCATGTGAAAAACGGCGACCGGGTCCGGGAAGGACAGCCGCTGGCCGAACTGGCTACCTTCCGCCTGGCCAACCGCACGGCGCAGGCGAAGGATGCGCTTGAACGGGCGAAACTGGACTTGCAGGACGTCCTGATCGGACAGGGATTCGCGCTGGAAGATTCGTCCGGCGTCCCGCCCGCAACGATGCAGCTGGTACGTACCCGGAGCGGTTATAACCAGGCGCTGGCGCAGTATGACGCCGCCCTGTACGAAGAACAGCACGCCGTCCTCAAGGCGCCGTTCGACGGCATGGTGGCCAACCTCTTTTCCAAACCTTTCAACATGGCTTCTACCGCCGAAGCCTTCTGTACGCTCATCGACCCGCGCAGTCTGGAGGCCTCGTTCACCGTGCTCGAAAATGAACTGCCGATGATCAGGGAAGGCGACAGGGTCCTTGTGACGCCCTTTGCCCTGCCTGGCGAAACGACGGAAGGACGCATCTCCGAAATCAATCCGCTTGTGGACGAAAACGGCATGGTAAGGGTCAAGGCGTCCGTTGCCCACGCAGGGAAGCTGTTTGAAGGCATGAAGGTGCGCGTCAGCATCCTGCGCTCGCTGCCCCGCCAGTATGTCATCCCCAAGGAAGCGGTCGTGCTCCGTTCCGGCAAACAGGTGGTTTTCACGCTCGAGGGAGACAGGGCCCTGTGGGTCTATGTACAGACGGGTCTGGAGAATGCGTCCAGCTACACCGTTGTCGACGGACTGAAGGAAGGCGACACCGTCATCACCGGCGGCAACGTCAACCTCGCCCACGAAAGCCCCGTAACCGTTGTCCGGTGATTCAGCCGTTCAGAGATCATGACGAAGGCAAACTGTTTTGAAAGGAAGGACGTATGGTAAGATTTCTTTTGCAACGCCCGATTGCCGTGCTGATGGCATTCACGGCCTGTTTTATTCTCGGATGGGTGACTTATTTCACGCTGCCGGTATCGCTGCTGCCCGACATCGCCATTCCGGAAATCACGGTACAGGTGAGCGGACAGAACACTTCCGCACGCGAACTTGAGAACACCGTCGTCAAACCCGTCCGGCTACAGCTCATGCAGGTCGGCCACCTGCGCGAAATCCGGACCGAGACGCGCGACGGCGCCGCCATGGTCCGCCTGCATTTCGACTTCGGCGTCAATACCGACCTCGCCTTTATTGAGGTCAACGAAAAAATCGACGCCGCCATGAATTACCTGCCGCGCGACGCCGAACGGCCGCGCGTCGTCAAGGCCAGCGCAACCGACATACCCGTCTTCTGCCTCAACCTCACCCTCAGGCGGGACGCAGAGCGGGACGGCACAGACGGCGCAGCAGCCTCCTCCTCCACCACCGACGGGAACGAATTTCTCGACCTTTGCGAGTTTGCCGAAACGGTCATCAGGCGGCGCATCGAACAGCTGCCCGAAGTGGCCATGGTCGACGTGACCGGCGTGATCAACCGGCAAGTGCAGATCATGCCCGACATGAAACTCCTGGAAATGGCCGGCATCTCGCTCGACGAACTCGAACAGGCGCTTGCCGCCAACAACATCGAACCGGGCAGCATGACCGTGCGCGACGGCTATTACGAATACAGCATCAAATTCTCTGCCCTCCTGCGCACGCCCGAAGACGTGGAAAACATCTTCCTCCGCAAGCAGGAACGGCTCTTCCGGCTGAAAGACCTCGCGGCCGTCTCCGTCGTGCCGGTGCGCGAAACCGGCATCTCGCTGGCCGGCGGCAAACGTGCCGTCACGCTGGCCGTCATCAAGCAGGCCGACGAAAGCATGGACGCCATGAAAGCCGCCCTGCACGAAGTCACCGACTATTTTGCCTCCGTCTACCCGGATATTGAATTTAGCATCTCGCGCAACCAGACCGAGCTGCTTGACTATACCATCTCGAATCTCAAGCAGAACCTTTCGCTGGGCTTCCTCTTTATCTGCATCGTGGCCATCCTTTTCCTGGGCGACGTCAAAAGCCCCGCCGTCATCGGCCTGAGCATGGTCGTCAGCATCGTGGCGAGTTTTCTTTTCTTCTACCTGTTCCGCATGTCGCTCAACATCATCTCCCTCTCCGGGCTGATCCTGGCGCTCGGAATGATGATCGACAGCGCCATTATCGTCACCGAAAATATTGCCCAGTACCGCGCACGCGGCTGCTCGCTCGAGGAGGCCTGCTCGCTGGGGACGACGGAAGTCATCACCCCCATGCTCAGTTCCACCCTGACCACCATCGCCGTTTTCCTGCCCCTCGTCTTCATGAGCGGCATCGCCGGCGCCATCTTCTACGACCAGGCCTTTGCCGTCACCGTCGGGCTGATGGTTTCCTATTTCACCGGCATCATGCTGCTGCCCGTTCTCTACAAACTCGTCTTCGGACTGGTCGAACGCTACCCGCGGCTGGATATCCGGGTCAACAACCCGGTGAAGGCGCATACGCTGGACAGGTTCTACGACAGGGGAGTCCGTTTCGTCTTCCGCCACAGGACGGCAACCATGCTTTGTCTCCTGGGCTCGTTCCCGCTCTGCGTCTGGCTGTTCTACCAGACGCCCAGGAGCCGGATGCCGGAGATTGACCAGAACGAACTTGTCGCCCTGGTCGAATGGAACGAAAACATCCACGTGGACGAAAACCGCAGGCGAGTGGACCGCCTCTGCCGGGAGACCGCTTCCGCGGCGGACGAACATACCGCCTACGTCGGGCAGCAGCAGTTCCTGCTCAACCGCGACCGCGAACTGTCCGTCTCCGAAGCCGAACTCTATTTCAGGACGCCTCGCCCGGAAGACGTCGAGCAACTCCGGCAGCGCATCGCCGCATGGTTCGGTACGCACTATCCGGCGGCTGTCTTTTCCTTCTCTCCGCCCGAGACCGTGTTTGAAAAGATTTTCAACACCGGCGAGGCCGATATCGTCGCCGAACTCTACGTGCGCAACCGGAACGAAACGCCCCTGCCGGCCACCGTCCACACCCTCGAAGCGACGCTCCGCGAACAGACCGGCCTTACCCCCACCGGCATTGCCTTCGACAACCAGCTCAACATCGTGATCGACCGCCAGAAACTGCTGCTCTACAACGTGGACTACAACGACGTGTACCGCATCCTGAAAACCGTCTTCAAGGATCATGGCATCGCTACGCTGCGTTCCTACCAGCAGTACCTGCCCGTCACACTGGCAGGCGACGTTGCGTCGGTGGACGAAATGATGCGCCACACGCTTGTCCATACGCGCCCCGACGACCAGGGACATACGGAAACCGTGCCGCTCAGCTCCCTGATCCGCATCACGCCCGGCGAAGACCTGAAGACCATTACCGCCGGTAAAAACGGCGAGTTCATCCCCTTCCATTTCCACGACGTGGCGGACGCGGTACGCCTGCAGGACGACATCCGCCGGACCGTCCGCCAAACGTCGCTCCGGGAGGCCGGACGCGAAATGTGGGATGTGGATTTCTCCGGCAGCTTCTTCTCGAACCGCCGGATGCTGAACGAACTGGTCATCATCCTGTTTGTCTCCATTCTGCTGATGTACTTCATTCTGGCGGCACAGTTCGAGAGTTTCCTGCAGCCGCTTATCGTGCTGCTGGAGATACCTGTCGACACGGCCGCCGCGCTGCTCGTCCTCTGGGCCTGCGGCCATTCGCTGAACCTGATGTCGGCTATCGGCATCGTCGTCACCTGCGGCATCATCATCAATGACTCCATCCTCAAACTTGATGCCATCAACGAACTGCGCAAAACGGGCGTCCCGCTCCTGGAGGCCATTCACGAAGCCGGTCACCGCCGTCTGCGTCCCATCATCATGACCTCGCTCACAACCATCCTCGCCATGGTGCCGCTCCTGTTCTCCTTCGACATGGGCAGCGAACTGCAAAAACCCCTTTCCATTGCCATGATTGCCGCCATGCTGATCGGCACGGCTGTGAGCCTGTTCATGATTCCGCTGATCTACTGGTTCATCTACCGGAAAAAAGAGGCGAAGTGAACGGCCGTGGCCCCGTCGGGCGCATGAACCGTTCATTTTGAAATGCACCTGCCGAAGAATGCCCGAAGCAAGGGAGGCGCTCCGTGTAAAAAGCAGGAGCGACTCACCTCATAAGGCGAGCGTGGCTTCCCTTGTAAGGAAAGGGTGGCTTTCCTTAGGCGGAAAGGGTGCCTTTCCTTAGGCGGAAAGAGTGGCTTTCCTTAGGCGGAAAGGGTGCCTTTCCTTAGGCGGAAAGAGTGGCTTTCCTTATGAAGTGGGCATGAACCTCCCCATGCGACAAGTTGGAATGCCCCCGGGACTCATTGGTCTAATGGACATTCCGGGATAAATCCGTACCTTTGTCTGCTGATGGAAACAAATAAGGAAGAAATGATGGATAAAGAACCGCTGGTACTGATTACGAACGACGACGGCGTTGAGGCCGAGGGTCTCGTGGAACTGACGAAAAGCCTGGACGGGCTGGGAGAACGGGTCGTCTTTGCGCCGGACGGTCCGCGTTCGGGCATGTCGAGCGCCATTACGGCGACGGTCCCGATCTCCTGTACGCTGCTGCACCGGGGGGAAAAACTGACCATATACAGCTGCACGGGGACGCCGGCAGACTGCGTGAAACTGGCCGTCAACGAAATACTGGGCCGGCAGCCCGACCTGCTGGTTTCCGGGGCGAATCACGGTGGAAACCAGGCCATCTGTGTACACTATTCGGGTACAATGGGCGCCGTGGTGGAGGGGTGTATTTTCGGAATACCTTCGCTGGGGGTCTCGCTGGCCGGCTACACGAAGGGAAGCGATTTTTCGGAGACGTGCCGTCTCGGACGGATTGTGGCCGGACAGATATTGAAAGAAGGACTGCCGAGGGGCACGTACCTGAATCTGAATGTGCCGAACGGCTCCCGGGTAAAGGGGATTGCGTGCTGTAGCCAGGCGGACGGACGGTGGATCAAGGAGTTTTGCCGGACGGAAAACCCGGAGGGGATACCTTACTACTGGCTTGCGGGCGAGTTTATGAACCTGGATCCTGCCGGGAGGGACTGCGACTCGCGGCGACTGAGCGAAGGCTATGCGTCGCTCGTCCCCGGACGGATCGACGTGACCGACTACGTGTTTCTGGAAACACTGAAGCAGTGGAATCTGCAATCTTAACGGACACGGACTGACAGATGAAGTATTTTATCGTAGCAGGCGAAGCTTCCGGCGACCTCCATGCCTCCAGCCTGATGCTCGCGCTGAAGGAACGGGACGGCGAGGCGGACTTCCGTTTTTTCGGGGGTGATTTGATGCAGCGGGTGGGCGGACGGCTGGTGAAGCACTACCGGGAGATGGCGTACATGGGCGTCGTGCCGGTGCTGATGCATGCCCGTACCATTCTGCGCAACATGCGGATCTGCCGCGAAGCGATCCGCGATTTCCGGCCGGACGTCGTGATACTCGTGGACTATCCGGGCTTTAACCTCAAAATCGCCAGATACGTAAAGATGAAACTGGACTTGCCGGTGTATTATTATATTTCCCCGAAAATATGGGCGTGGAAAACGTACCGCATCCGTTCGCTCCGCCGCCATGTAGACCGGATGTTCTGTATTTTCCCTTTCGAGCAGGCCTTTTTCCAGACCCTGAATTACCCGGTGGATTACGTCGGAAATCCGTCGGTAGATGCCGTCGCCGCCTGCCGCGAACAGGCCGGCCCGGGCGACAGTTTTTTCCGGACAAACGGTCTGACGGAACAGCCGCTGCTGGCGCTGCTGGCCGGAAGCCGACGCCAGGAAATCGGGAAAAACCTGCCGCTCATGCTCGCAGTGACGTCGTCCTTCCCGGACTGTCAGTGCGTGATTGCCGGCGCTCCGGGACTGGAACAGCGGGATTACGAGCCGTACATGGGCGGAAAGACGGTCCCGATCGTTTTCGGGCAGACGTATGCCCTCCTGGAACACAGCCATGCCGCGCTGGTGACATCGGGCACGGCGACGCTGGAGGCGGCCCTGTTCCGCATCCCTCAGGTGGTTTGCTATTATTTTTGGGGAGGGAAGGCCGTGAACTTTATTTTCCGGCATTTTTTCCATGCGCCTTATATTTCGCTGGTCAACCTGATTGCCGGACGCGAAATCGTCCGCGAACTGTTCGGCGCCCTGTTCACGCGCGAACGCATCCATGAGGAACTGCAGCGGATCCTGTATGATGCTGCCTGCCGCGACCGGATGCTGAAGGGTTACGACGAAGTGATCCGCCTGCTGGGACAGCCCGGTGCGTCGCAGCGTGCGGCAGGGCTGATCGTGGAATCTCTTCAGGCGTTGGCGGTCTCCGCAGGATATTGACGGAAGTCCGCCGTACCCTGGTGGAAAGGAATTGAAAACGGACGGGATACCGCCCGGCATATTCCGCCTGTTCAGTCGCCCGTCATCTCCGGCGCTTCGCCGGGCAGGAGATCAATATCCATGTCCCGGTGCACGATTTGCTCCGTATCTTCGAACGTATCCCGGTTCAGTTCATTCCAGAGGAGATCTTTCAACTCAGCGAGGCCCTGCCGTGTCACGGACGAAACAAACACACACGGGATGCCGATGCCGGGCAGTTCCTGCCTGATGGCAGCCAGGCGTTCGCTGTCCGCCAGGTCGCATTTCGTGATAGCCAGCGCCCTGTTTTTGTCCGCCAGGCCGGGGTTGTATTTCAGGAGTTCGCTGTCGAGCACGTCATACTCGTGCCCGATGTCCTGCGCGTCAGCCGGAATCGTAAACAGCAGGAGAGAATTGCGTTCGATGTGACGCAGGAAGCGCAGTCCGAGTCCTCTGCCTTCGCTGGCCCCTTCGATAATCCCGGGAATGTCGGCCATGACGAACGAACGGTTGTCGTGATAAGAAACGATCCCCAGGTTCGGTTCCAGCGTCGTAAAGGGATAGTCTGCTATTTTGGGTTTGGCGGCAGACATGACGGACAGCAGGGTGGATTTGCCGGCATTCGGAAACCCGACCAGCCCGACGTCTGCCAGCAGTTTGAGCTGGAGGATGACGGCTCGCTCCACTCCGGGTTCGCCCGGCTGGGCATAACGCGGCGCCCGGTTGGTGGCCGTCTTGAAATGCACGTTTCCCTGTCCGCCTTTTCCGCCTTTCAGCAACCGGACGGTCTGTCCGTCTTCCGTCACGTCGCAGATGTATGCGCCCGTTTCGGCATCGTAGGCCACCGTTCCGCAGGGGACTTCGATGAAGCGGTCTTCGCCGTCCTTTCCGGAACTGCGTTTGGCGCTGCCGTTTCCGCCGGAAGTGGCAAAAACATGACGCTCGAACTTCAGGTGAAGCAGTGTCCAGTAGTCGCGACAGGCACGCAAAAAGACGTCGCCGCCGCGTCCGCCGTCGCCGCCGTCGGGTCCGCCCCTCGGAACATACTTCTCGCGCCGGAAATGCATCGACCCCTGTCCGCCTTTTCCCGAACGGCAATAGATTTTTACGTAATCAACGAAATTTGATTCGGCCATAATTCATTCAACTGTTCAAAGATTCAAAAACTAAACGGAGATTCAGGATTTGACGGCCCTGCATTCGATGGCTTCGACGATTCGCCGGAAAATCTCGTCTACCGTTCCGCAGCCCCTGACGGGAACATACTTTCCTTCGCCGATATAATAGTCCGTCAGCGGGGCGGTCTGCCTGCAGTACACACCCAGCCGTTCCTGAACGGTCTCCGGATTGTCGTCCGAACGGCCGGATATTTTTCCGCGTTCCAGCAGGCGCCGGATCAGTTCGTCTTCATCCACCTGCAAGTCTATCAATACGGACAGGTCCATGCCATGCGCGTTCATGATTTCTTTCAGGGCAACGGCCTGCGGGATGGTGCGCGGAAAACCGTCAAAAATAATCCCTTTCGAATCCTGTTTCCCGTCCAGGAAATCGGCCACCTGCCGGATGATTATTTCGTCGGGGACTAACTGGCCCCGGTCGATATACGCTTTGGCGATCTTTCCCAGTTCGCTCTTTTCACTGATGATTTTACGAAGCGTCACCCCGGTTGAAATGTAATCCAGCTGGAATTTCTTTGCGATCCGTTCGCCCTGCGTTCCTTTGCCCGAACCCGGCGCGCCAAAAATAATGATGTTCAGCATAACGTCTTTGTATTGAAAACAGTCAACAGTTGTTTTGAAGTTTGTAGATATTGCGGGAAGCGCGTCCCAGTCCGTCGTAATCCAGTCCGAATCCCACGACGAAGTCATCGGCAATCTCCATGCCGATGTAGTCCGGTTTCAAATCGCACTTCAGCGAACCGGGCTTGAACAGCATCGTGGCCAGCCAGACCCTGCCGGCGCCGGACTTTTGCAGTTTCCGCATCACATATTGCATGGTCAGTCCGGTATCGACGATGTCTTCCAGCAGGATGATCAGCCTGTCGTTTATGTCCCCGCGGACGGGCATCACTTCCTGCACGGCTCCTTCGGAACGGGTGCCCCGGTAGGATGAGTAGGCGGCAAACGTAAGTTCGCAGTCAGGCGGCAGATAACTCATCAGTTCTGCGGTGAACATGCAGGCTCCGTTCAGGATTCCGACAAAAAGGGGATTCTCACCTTCGGCGTCGCGCCAGATCATTCCCGCCAGATTCCGGATGGCCGCCACAATTTTGGTTTCCGGGATAAACAACTCAAAATCTTTATCTTTCAGTCGAATTTTTTCGTCCATTGACTTGTCTCATTTTGAAGGCACAAACTTACACAAAGATAAGTTGCATTTATGTATAAAATCATGTATTTTTGCAGTGTTAATTTGGAAAGTATGTTAAAGATATTTGAAAGCAAAACGATAAAGGCGCTGGACCGGTACACAATCGAGTATGAACCTGTCACTTCCATTGATCTGGTGGAACGCGCCGCTACGGCTTTTGTACGTGAATACAGCCGTCATTTCACAAAACAGAACCGGGTGACGGTGTTTGCCGGGCATGGAAGTAATGGCGCCGACGCCCTGGCAATTGCGCGTTTGCTGGCGGAAGACGGCTATCGTGTAAAAGTCTGTTTAATCGATCCTGCACGCCGGCTGTCGCCGGAAGGCGAACTGAACAGGGCGCGTTTGCTGGCTGTGCCGAATGCCCTTTTCGTCGAAGTGACCGGAGACGAAGATTTTACGCCGCCCGTACTGTCGGCGCACGACGTGGTGATTGACGGACTGTTCGGTTCCGGGCTGAACCGTCCGCTGGAAAAAGGATACGCGATGCTGACGGAATATATCAACCGCTCCGGAGCAAAGGTGGTATCCATTGATATTCCTTCGGGGCTGTTTGGCGAGGATAACGGCACGAACAGTCCGCAGGGTATTGTGCGGGCGAATCATACCTATACGTTTGAATTTCCGAAACTGGCCTTCTTCCTTCCGGAGAATGCTGTTTATACGGGGAAATGGAAAGTGTTGCCGGTTGGCATTCACCCGACCGTCGTCGAGCAAACGGAAACGCCTTACTATATGCTGACGGACGACGATGTTTCCGGACTGATCCGTCCCAGGGAAACGTTTGCGCACAAGGGCGTCTTCGGTCATGCGCTGTTGATTGCCGGGAGCAGGGGAAAGATGGGCGCCGCCGTGCTGGCGGCAAGCGCCTGTCTGCGCAGCGGCGCCGGACTGTTGACGGTTCATTTGCCGCTCCGGGGCGAAACCGCGCTCCAGACTTCCGTTCCCGAAGCGATGCTGAGTCTGGATGCAAATGAAGACGTTGTTTCGGAACGGCCCGGGTTGAACACGTATGATGCCATCGGCGCAGGACCCGGACTGGGAACACAGCCGGCTTCGCAGGCCATGTTGAAATCCCTGCTGACCGCTGCGGAAAAGCCGATGGTGCTGGATGCCGATGCACTTAATATCCTTTCGTCGAACAGGGAATGGATTAGCCTGCTGCCGCCGCGTACCCTCCTGACGCCTCACCCGAAGGAGTTCGACCGCCTGTTCGGAAACTGTACGTCCGGATACGAACGGCTTCACAAAGCGATGGACGCAGCGATGGAACATGAGCTGATTATCGTACTGAAAGGCGCCTGTTCCGCCATTTGCACGCCGGAAGGGAAGGTGTATATTAATGTAACGGGTAATCCGGGGATGGCGACGGCCGGAAGCGGCGATGTGCTGACCGGCATCCTGCTGGGACTTCTGGCGCAGGGGTATCCGCCCGGAACGGCCGCACAAATCGGCGTTTACCTGCACGGCCTGGCAGGGAATCTGGCCGCGGCCGACGGCTCGGAAGAAAGCATGATTGCCGGAGACATCATCCGGATGCTCGGCAAAGCATTCAAGTTGCAGAAGGAAGAAAGTATGGACAATGCCATCTGAACGGGCAGAAGCAATAAATGGCTCGAAAAGGAGTTTTTAGAAATAAATATCCTACCTTTGCGGGATAGCGGAATTGACAGATTTTAAAACGAAAACGATATGATACATTTAATAGGTACAAATGCGGGGCTTGTTTGGCGGGCGCTGCACAAAGGCGGCCGGATGAGTATAAGGGATATTAAGAAGGAGACCAAAATCCGGAAGGAAAAAGACGTGTACGCGGCCATCGGCTGGCTGGCAAAGGAAGAAAAGATAAACCTTTCCGAACAGGAAGGAGAGACCTGTATCTGGCTGGTTGAATAAGTTAATATCTTGGATACAAGGATGCATCCCGTTTCATGGCAGGCTGCTTTTCCCCCCTTCCGGCGGAGAAATGAACACGGGACAGTGTGTTTTTCGTTTCCAATTTTTATTTTTGTGGCGAATTTGACTTGAAATGACCGAAGATCAGAACAGACGCATATCCGCACTGGACGGAAAAATCAACGAGCTCCTCGCCTTGTGCGACAGGCAGAAGACGGACATAGGGGCGTTGACATTGAAACTGGAACAGGAAAAAACAGCTGCGCAACAGGTTCGGGAAGAGTTTCAGGCGTTGAAGACGAAACACAGAGACCTGTTGACGGCACACATCATATCCGCCGGACCGGGGGACGATGTGAAGAGTGCGCGGAAGAGACTGGTGAATTTAGTGCGTGAAGTCGACGCCTGTATAAATTACATAACGCTGTTAAACGGATAGGTTGTGAACAAAAACGAGTTTGACATCAAACTGGAGGTGGCCGGGAGATCATACCGCATACCCGTCAGGCGCGGCGACGAAGAGGAGGAATTTCTCTACCGTGAGGCCGCAAAGCGGGTCGGATTGCATCTGGTGCAATACCGGCAGCATTATTCCAAATCGCTGGAAGACGTCCAACTGCTGACGATGGTCGCCATTCACCTGGCGCGGGATGTGCTGAAGCTGGAAGCCGACAACGAAGCGGACACGTATGCCCGGAACATACAGCAATGGACCGACCGGCTGGATGAGTATTTGAAGGAATAGACATCGCTGTTTGGTGAAACATACATTTTTTACGCGCTGCCCCATACGGCAAAAAACCGCAGGGGGAAAGTGTTTTAGTTAGATATAAACAAAACAGGAACAAGTAATGACAGAAGTATATTTGGCCGCGGGGGCCTTTGCAGCGGGAGCGCTGCTTGCCTGGTTCGGAGCGGCCTTCTGGGGAAAGTACCGCTATAAAGTCCTGCTGAAGGAAGCAGAGAAGGAAGCGGACGTGATGAAAAAAAACAGGATGCTGGAAGTGAAGGAAAAATCCCTGCACATGAAATCGGAACTGGAAAAGCAGGCTTCGGCACGAAACATAAAGATTCAGTTTGCCGAAGCCAAACTCAAACAGCGGGAACTGGTATTCAACCAGCGGCAGGAAGAATTGCAGCGGAAGACGGCAGAGACGGACGCCACAAAGGAAAGCCTGAACAACCAGCTGCTGCTGATTGAAAAGAAAAAGCAGGACGTGGAAAAACTGCGCCAGCAGGAAATCGCACATCTGGAAACCATCTCCGGTCTTTCGGCCGACGAAGCGCGGGAACGGCTGACCGAATCGCTGAAAGACGAAGCAAAAACAAACGCCGCCTCCTACATCAACGAAATCATGGAAGAGGCGAAAATGACGGCAAACAAGGAAGCGAAAAAGATTGTAATCAAATCCATCCAGCGCGTGGCGGCAGAGACGGCCATCGAAAATGCAGTGACGGTATTCCACATTGATTCGGACGAAATCAAGGGCCGCATTATTGGTCGCGAAGGGCGTAACATCCGTGCGATAGAATCCGCTACCGGCATCGAAATCATTGTTGACGACACGCCGGAAGCAATCATCCTTTCCGGTTTCGACCCGGTCCGCCGCGAAGTAGCCCGCCTGGCGCTGCATCAGCTGGTGCAGGACGGACGCATCCACCCGGCGCGAATCGAGGAGGTTGTCGGCAAAGTGCGCAAGCAGGTAGAAGAAGAAATCGTAGAAACGGGAAAACGCACGCTCATCGACTTGGGCATTCACGGGCTGCACCCCGAACTCACCCGGATGATCGGGAAAATGAAATACCGTTCTTCGTACGGGCAGAACCTGTTGCAGCACGCGCGCGAAACGGCCAATCTGTGCGCCGTCATGGCTTCCGAACTGGGACTGAATCCGAAAAAAGCACGTCGCGCCGGATTGCTGCACGACATCGGAAAGGTGCCGGACGACGAGCCGGAGTTGCCGCACGCCATCCTGGGGATGAAACTCTGCGAAAAATACAAGGAAAAGCCGGACATCTGCAACGCCGTCGGCGCCCACCACGACGAAGTGGAGATGCAGTCGCTGCTGGCTCCCATCGTACAGGTTTGCGACGCCATTTCGGGCGCGCGTCCGGGTGCGCGCCGCGAAATCGTGGAAGCCTATATCAAGCGTCTCAACGATCTGGAGCAGTTGGCCATGACATACCCGGGCGTAGTCAAGACCTATGCCATCCAGGCCGGACGCGAACTGCGCGTGATCGTAGGCGCCGACCGAATCGACGACAAGCATACGGAAAACCTGTCCGTCGAAATCGCAAAGAAAATACAGGACGAAATGACCTATCCGGGTCAGGTAAAGATCACGGTGATCCGCGAAACACGTGCCGTCAGCTACGCCAAATGAACGATGAACGATGAACGGGTTTATCGTTCATCGTTAATGAAGGACGCCCTGCCGGTAAAAAACAGCCCGCAACGCATGAAGGTCCGTCCCGGCCAGGGACGGAATGTGAACGAAAAAGGGGGCACGGCGGACACCTGCCGGGGCTGTGTCCATCCGCCTGTCTTACCCTGCGCAAACTAAGGCCGTTCCGACCACATTCCGTCCCTGGCCGGGACCAATGTCGCTAATATAAAAAATGAATTGTATCTTTGCGGTCAAAATACAATTAAACATGACGTCAAATATATCCATGGAATTGAGTTATCAATTCAG
>JAIRXI010000310.1 GCA_031268395.1 Tannerella sp.
CTGTGCGAACGGCGCGAGATCGTGATTTCCGCACCGGCGGACGACGGTTCATACATGCTGGACTGGACGCAGACGTTTACTGCACGGGAGGATGTGATCCTGGACCGTACGCCGATTCCTGGTGAAGAAAACGGATCGGAATGGGGCGGATATGCCGGTCTGGCGATTCGCTTTTCCAACGAATTGACCGGAGTAAAAACCGTAACAGCGAATCCCGGTGGCGTGCGCAGTCGAACCGCCGGCGTTACGGAATTTTACGACACGGCAGGAGCCGAACAAAACGGCGTGATTGACGGACAGGAATACGGGATCGCCATTTTGACGCATCCCGACACACCGCGAAACGGCGACTGGTACATAATAGAGACAAAAGACTTTACCTATCTCAATCCGGCGACTCTTTTACGCGCCGGATACGAACTGGACAAAGGAAAGACATTAACACTCAGACATCGTGTTCATGTCCACCGCGGACGCTGGAACGCGGATAAATTGACCCGGGCGGCGAAGGACTACGCGAATACGGCGGGCAACAAATGATTCTGATATTTAAATTTATATAGTATGAAACGAAGAGATTTTTTGACAAATTCGGTATTGGCAGGGGCAGGGTTGCCCCTGGGTATCACAACGACTGCCTCGCTGACGTCCTGTACGGGAAACGGCGAAGCAAAAACGAAACCGGTAACTCCGGAAGAAGTCGGCATGTTTTCTTTTGTAGACAAAGCGCCCGACGGCAAGCCGCTCAAAGCCGCATTGATAGGTAACGGCGACAGGGGAACGGGCGCCGCCATGCAATTCCTGAAGGCGGGATCCGATCTGTCACTTGTTGCAATGGCAGACGTATTCAAGGACAAACAGGATTATAGCCGGAAAACCTTGAAAGAAAAAGCCGGAGTTGAAGTCCCCGACAAAAACTGTTTTATCGGTTTTGACGCGTGGCGCAAAGTATTGGACATGTCCGAAATCGACGTCGTACTCCTCTGTACGCCGCCGCATTTCTTTCCCGAATACCTCCGCGCGGCTGTTGACGCCGGGAAGCATATTTTCGTGGAAAAGCCGGGAGCCATCGACCCTGTCGGCGCACGCATGCTGATTGCCGCCTCGAAAGCGGCTAAAACGAAAGGCCTTTCCATTGTGGCGGGCATGCAGCGCCGCCACCAGCTAACTTACTGGGAAGCATACCTGCATGTGCGAAACGGCATGATCGGAGATATTACGCACGCCACCGCACGCTGGGACGGCGGAGCGTCATGGTTCAAAAAACGGCAACCCGAATGGAGCGATATGGAATATTGCCTGCGGAACTGGTACAATATCAACTGGCTGATGGGCGACATTCCCCTGGGTTACGTCATTCACAACATCGACATTGTCACCTGGTTTCTCGGACAGCATCCGGTGAAAGTTGCCGGTTACGGAGGATGTGCACGGCGTTCAACGGGAGACATGTACGACATTTTCAGTATGGAATATGAATATGCCGACAATAAGACCATGCTGGCTACCAATCGCCAGATTAACGGCTGCACCAATGATGTGGGCGAAAAGATTTACGGAACAAAGGGCGTCGCCATCCTGAGCAGCTGGGCAGATTCACGGATCGAGGACAACAGCGGAAACATACTCTGGCAGACCGACAGCAAAAATAACCCCGTCAAAGATCCGTACGATCAGGAACATATCCACCTGGTTGAATCCATACGGCTGAATAAACCGATCAATCAGGGGGAAGATCTGGCTTATTCGTCGATGATTGCCGTGATGGGACGCGAATCCGCCTATTCGGGTAAAACAGTTACCTGGGACGAAATAATGACCTCCGACCTGCGCTACGGCCCGGGCAGCTATGAAATGGGTCCCGTGCCCGAATATGTCGAAGGCCGGTTCCCCATACCCGGCAGTGAATAAAAATCACGGAAAGAGAACGGATGCGAGGCGACAACGTCTCGCATCCCTATATTTCAAACCGATCCAGGGTCAAACGGCTTCCGTCCCAGCGAATAAAGGAAAAGTATTGCATCCAGTCGCCGACAAAAAGCAGGCGGGAGGCAGTCGTTAACTCCCGGTCGAGCAGAAGATGCAGGTGGCCGAAGATGAAAAAGCGGATATCGGGGTGCGTCCGGGCGTACTCTTCCGCAAAATCCGCCAGGACAGCCGCCTGCCTGTCCGGCGCGGTCTGCCGTCTTCTCTCCATGCCGGTTTTGCGGCTGCGGAGCGACCATCTCCGGGCAAAGGCAAATGTCCAGCGGGGGTGGATAGCTGCATAGAAAAACTGGCAGACTTTGTTGCGAAACATCGCCTGCAGGAAACGGAACATCGGGGGACGCCGCCCAACTTCGTCGCCATGCGCCAGATAAAAACGCTTGCCCAGCAGGTCGACTGTTAACGGCCCCTGATGAATGCGGACGCCGATTTCCTGCGGCAGATAATCGAACATCCAGATATCGTGATTCCCGATAAACAGATGGATTTCAATGCCGCGGTCGGCCAGTTCGGCCAACTTGCCGAGGAAACGGACATGTCCCCGCGGCACGACATATTTGTATTCATACCAGTAATCAAACATATCCCCCAGAAAATAAATAGCTCCGGCATCGTCCCGGATGCTGTCGAGCCAGCGCACGAGTCTCTTTTCTGCAGCCTGCGGGTCGGCTGCATAGCAGTTGCCCAGATGCGCATCGGCAGCGAAATAGATATTTTTGCCCGGAGGATGCATTCGTTTTCCGTTCTTTTACAGTAATCCCAGTTCCAGTTTAGCCTCTTCGCTCATCATGTCGCGGTGCCATTCCGGTTCGAATACCAGATTGACCTGTACGCCTGCCACGCCTTCGACTGCTTCTACCTTCATCCGTATGTCTTCGATAATGTAGTCGGCTGCCGGACAGTTCGGCGCCGTGAGTGTCATGTCTATCTGCACGTTCTTCGCTCCGTCCACGTCCACACGGTAAATAAGCCCAAGATCATAGACGTTGACCGGAATTTCCGGATCGTACACGGTTTTCAGCGCCGTGACGATCGCCTCTTCCGTCTGTAAAAATTCATTTTCCATCATTGCAGGTTTCGGGGGTTGAATGGGTTACGTTACAGTTTGCCTTCGTCGGCATAGCTGTAGTATTTGTTGTCGCAGAGGATGATATGGTCCAGGAGTTGGATGCCCAGCAACTGCACCGCCTGCTGGACACGGGAGGTCAGTGCGTCGTCTTCCCGGCTGGGATGCAGGTTGCCCGACGGGTGGTTGTGGCACAGGAGAAGCCCGAAACACAGCGTGTTAATCGCCGCCTTCAGTATCAGGCGTATGTCGACGGTCGCCTTGCCCGTTCCTCCCTGGCTGATTTTGACTTTTTCAATGACTTTCCCGGAGCGGCTCGTCATGGCCACCCAGAACTCTTCGTATGGAAGGTCGCACAGCAGCGGATAAAACAGTTTGAATACCTGCGCACTGCTCTGGATGCCTTCTTTTGGCAGGGGGTCTGCATCGCCCCGACGCCGCGCCAGTTCCATGGCGGCAACGATGGCAATGGCTTTGGCTTCGCCGATGCCGTTGAATGCCGTCAATTCCTTGACAGACATTTTCCCAAGTGCATTCAAATTGTTGGAAACCGCGTTCAGGATACGTTGCGACAACTGTACGGCCGTTTCCTTCGTATTCCCCGAACCGATCAGGATGGCTAACAGTTCCGCATCGCTCAGCGTGGAACTTCCCTTGAGCAGCATCTTCTCGCGCGGACGGTCTTCAACGGCCCACTCCTTGATGCGAAGTCTTTCGGCCGAATCCACGGGCGTTTATTTTACGCGTCCGACGTACGAGCCGTTGCGGGTATCGACTTCAATCCTGTCGCCTTCATTGATAAACAGGGGCACACGCACTTTGGCGCCGGTCTCTACCGTTGCATCTTTCAGCGTATTGGTGGCCGTGTCGCCCCTGATACCCGGCTCGGTGTACGTTATTTCGAGCGTCACGTGAGCCGGCAGTTCGCACGTCAGGATGGTCTCGCTTTCGGCGTGAACCATTGCTTCTACCATGTCGCCCTCTTTCAGGAACGCCACGCCGTCGACGCTCTCACCTGCCAGCGAAATCTGGTCGAACGTTTCGGGATGCATGAAGTTGTAACCCATGTCGTCTTTGTACAGAAACTGATAGGGGCGGCGTTCGATGCGTACTTCTTCCACCTTGACGCCCGAGTTCCATGTCTTGTCGATCACGCGACCCGTTGTGACGTTTTTCAGTTTGGTACGTATGAAAGCTGGCCCCTTCCCCGGTTTCACGTGAAGAAACTCGGCGATGAAGTAATATGTCCCGTCAACATTCAGGCACATCCCGTTTCTAAAATCTGCTGTTGTAGCCATAAATTTCCTGTATATTTTTAGTTGTGACCCGGGTGGGACTCAAACCCACGACCTTCAGAACCGGAATCTGACGCTCTATTCACTAAGCTACCAGGCCAAAAAAACAGGGGCAAAGGTATAAAAAAATCCGTGACTGCATAACTGGAACGTTTATTTTTACGAAAAATTGAGGAGTTGCCGTTTCGACAAGTCGGATTTATCCAGTACCTTTGCTTCCGTATTTTTTATGCAAATGGAATTATGAACGTGAAAATGGAGGCCAGCTGGAAAGAACGGCTGGCGGATGAATTTGAAAAAACATACTTCAGGCAGTTAACGGATTTTGTACGCGAAGAATATGGGCGAACGACCGTTTATCCTTCCGGCACATTGATATTCAACGCCTTCGAAAACTGCCCTTTCGACAGGGTCAAGGTGGTTCTGCTGGGGCAGGATCCCTATCACGAACCCGGACAGGCGCATGGTCTGTGTTTTTCCGTGCCGGAGGGGGTGCCTTTTCCGCCGTCGCTGGTGAACATTTTCCGGGAAATTGAGTCGGACACGGGCGCGCCCGTCCCCGGAAACGGGAACCTGACGCGGTGGGCGAAACAGGGTGTACTGCTGCTCAACGCCACGCTGACCGTACGGGCGCATGTGGCCGGTTCGCACCAAAACAGGGGATGGGAAACATTTACCGACGCCGTCATTGACCGGCTGAATTCGGAACGCAAACATATCGTATACCTGCTGTGGGGTTCCTACGCCCAGCGGAAAGGCGGCATTATCAATGCCGCCCGCAACTTGGTGCTGAAATCGGCGCATCCTTCGCCGCTCTCGGCCTACAGGGGATTTTTCGGGAACAGGCATTTCAGTCAGGCAAACGACTATCTGACGGCCTCCGGACAGACGCCCGTCGAGTGGTGAAGCGGGGACTGACCGGATACGGCGCGCCGGAAAATGAGGCCGGCTTTCCCCGTTTCGTTCCGCGATCCTTTTTGCTTACTTCTTGTGTCCGAAAATTTCAGGAATACGATACTGTATGCAAGAGACTGCCTCTGTCCCTGCCTGGACAGGGTTTGCAACCCTGCCCGTCAGGGCATCCACCTGGCCATATACCGGTTATTCTTGTGTCAAGCCTCGGATTAGCTTTTCGCGGATTTTCGCCGCGGTTTGGGCCAGTTCTTCCGGCGTCGTTTCCAGTTTCGGATGGCCGAAAGAGAGGTCGGACTCTTTCCGGATGGGCACCAGATGGATATGGGCATGGGGTACTTCCAGACCGATAACGGTCAGCCCGATGCGTTTGCAGGGAATCGCCTGCTCCAGGGCGCGGGCGACGGTTTTGGCGAACGCCATCATACGTCCCAGTACTTCATCGTCCAAATCGAACAGGTAGTCAACTTCCTTTTTCGGGATAACCAGCGTATGGCCTTTGGCGATGGGATTGATGTCCAGAAAGGCGAAAAATTCGTCATTCCCGGCGATCCGGTGACAGGGGATTTCACCGGCCGCAATTCTGCTGAAAAGAGTAGCCATGGTTTTATATGGATATTTCCAGAATCTCGAACTTGACGATTCCCGAAGGAACCTTGATCTCTGCAATGTCGCCCGCCTTTTTCCCGATCAAGCCTTTGGCAATCGGCGTATCCACGGAAATCTTGTTTTCTTTCAGGTTGGCTTCCGAATTGGATACCAGGGAATAAGTCATGACGACGCCGTTCTGGAGGTTTTTAATTTTGACCTTGTTCATAATCTGAACAACATCTGTTTTGATCCGCGCTTCATCTATCATCCGTGCGTTTGAGATGAGGTTTTTCAACTGCGCAATTTTTCCTTCGAGAATGCCCTGCGCGTCTTTCGCCGCATCGTATTCCGCATTCTCGGACAAGTCGCCTTTATCCCTTGCCTCCGCAATCTGGGCAGAGATCTCGGGACGTTTCACGCTTTCCAGATAATTAATTTCGGCCAGTATTTTGTTATAGCCATCTTCTGTCATATACGTAACAGCCATTTTTATTTTCCTCCTTTGTTTTGATTCTAAAAAATAAAAAAAGAATCCCGGTCACATACATGAACCGGAATCCGCACTTATCATTAATCCTATTAGTTGCTGCAAAGATAATCCTTATTTTACGATCTGTAAAATTTCCGGAAATGCTTTACAACATAAATTTTCTCATAATACAGCCTGTACTTCCTTTTCGAGTGTGTTAATGTCTTCCACGCGCTTCACCAGATTTCCTTTCCTGTTCAGGATGAAAATCGCCGGCAACTGCTTTACATTATACAATGCCGCCGCCTGGGAGTAGACCGACTCCGGGTCGCGCACACATATCCAGGGCAGACTGGAAACGATGTTTTTCCACAAGTGTATGTCGTTGTCCAGTGAAATCTGATAGATATCCATACCCTGCGCATGATAACCGGCGTAAATCCGGCCAAGCGTCGTGTTCAGTCCTGCCGACCATTCCGACTGATAGACCGTGAAGTTCAGTACCACCACTTTGTCTCTGGCCGCATCGGAAAGTTTTATCTTTTCGCCATGAAAATCAGGCAACTCAATATCCAGCAGCGTGATTTCCCTGGCGATCTTGTCCAGATCAATCGTACGCTCGCTCCGGAGCACTTTCAGGGATTGCAGCGCGAGGTTATACAGATGCCTGGCACGCGGACTTTCCGGGTAAAAATGGTTGTAGCTGGTTGCCACTGCACCATAGGCACGCGAATCGGTCCTGTCATACAGATCGAAGAACAGCAGTCCGTCAATCTGCTGAAAAAGGGCGAAATAGGATGTTGTGGACATCGGTTGCACGTAAATGTATTTCAGTGCGATTCCCTTATATGTATCAATCACTTCCTGCACTTGACTCTGATACAGGCTGTCGGAGATCATCCCCGATTCGTATTCCTTGCGCAGGCGTTTGATCGCCAGATTCGCGTCCAGTTGAGCCAGCGTAATTTCCTTGATGGCAAGCGCACTGGTCGATCCTTCCACCGTATACGATTTGGCAAACGTGCCCGCATCGGCCAGAAACGAAAGCACCTCAGTCGAATCAATGGCAAAATTGATCAACTGGTTGTTCAGCCGGAGGTGATAAAAATCAGGATAATCCGGACGCGGTTGCCTGAAGGCGAATTTTCCGGAAACATTCAGTCTGGCCGAGTCCAGCGTGACCGTTGCCGAAAGTCCCACATTTTCCAGATAGACCGTCTGCCCGTCGGCGCCGGCTATGATTCCGTTCACCTCAAAATCAGAAGATTGCACGCACGACATTCCCATTCCCAAGGCGCAGGCAGCAACTAAAAAACGATACACATTACATTTCATACAAAGAAAATTGACTGTTTCATGCTGCAAATATACGTTATTTTATATGGGATAAAAAAATAATCGTCTACATTTGCACACATGAATGAGACAAGTATCAAATCCATTTTGGAACAGGAGGCCGAAGCGGTTCGTCATATCCCGACCGGCGCAGCGTATGGCGCTGCAATAGATCTTATCGTCGAGCATGTCCACCGTTTGGGTGGAACGCTGGTCATCAGCGGTATGGGGAAAGCGGGTCAGATAGCAATGAATATTGCGACCACCTTCAGTTCGACCGGTACGCCGGCGTATTTCCTGCACCCGAGCGAAGCGCAGCACGGCGATTTGGGCATTATGCGCAAACATGACTTGATGTTGCTGATTTCCAATTCGGGGAAAACGCGCGAACTGGTCGAACTGGTCCAGCTGGCACGCGAACTGGTGGCAGACATGCCGTTGATCGTCATTACGTCCGACCTCGACAGCCCGCTGGCGAAAGAGGCTGCCGTGTGCCTGTCTACGGGCGCTCCGCAGGAAATATGTCCGCTGGGACTGACCCCGACGACTTCCACAACGGTAATGACCGTTATCGGCGACATACTGGTCGTCGGCGTTATGCAAAAGATCGGATTTACCAGCGCCGATTATGCCCGGCGTCATCACGGCGGTTATCTGGGATCGAAAAGCCGTCAACAGAGTAAAAATGAAAATACATGACTTTATGAGAAAAGTAATCGGAATAGGAGAAACGGTTCTGGACATCATTTTCCAGGGAGATCAGCCTCATGCGGCTGTTCCGGGAGGTTCGGTATTCAACGGGATGGTATCGTTGAGCCGTTTAGGCATTCCTGTCACCTTTGTCAGCGAACTGGGGAACGACCGCGTGGGAGAAATGGTGTGCCGGTTCATGCGTGAAAACGGGATGACAACCGACTATATGGATGTTCATCCGGAAGGAAAAACGCCTGTTTCGCTGGCTTTTCTGAGCGAACAGAAGAATGCCGAATATCTTTTCTACACCGGTTATCCCGACCGGCGGTCGGAAATGGCCTGTCCTCCGGTCAACGAAGACGACATTTTTATTTTCGGTTCGTTTTATGCCCTGGACCCGCGGATTCGTCCGTGGATTGTCGAACTGCTGGAATACGCCCGCCAACGGAAGGCGATTATTTATTACGATCCGAATTTCCGTAAGATACATACGCACAAGGCGATCCATGTCCGTTCGACCGTGATGGACAATTACGAATATGCCGATCTGGTCAGAGGCTCGGACGAAGATTTTCTTAACCTGTATGACCGGACAGACATGGATGCCGTGTATCGCGACGAAGTTCACTACTATTGCAAAACCCTGATTACGACGCACGGGGCAAATGGCGTCAGGCTCTTCACCGACAATCTCCGCCTTCATTTTGATGTTTCTGCCGTCACGCCGGTCAGCACCGTCGGGGCGGGCGACAATTTCAATGCGGGCATCATTTACGGGCTTCTCAAACAGGGCGTCGGACGCCGCGACTTGCCGGGACTCCATGCAGAAGCGTGGAAGCATATTATCCGTTCCGGCATGGAACTCTCGGCCGAAGTCTGTCTAAGCTATGCCAATTACATCCCGATTGATTTTGCGGAAAAATTCTCGCAACGTTATAGCGAGTTAAAACTGTGAGATGCAGGCCGAAAAAAGAAATCCGGCTTTGTATGACCCTTCCGGTGCGGAACTGTTGGCGTCTCCGGTGCCGGAGGAAGATACTGCGTCTTGCCGTTTTACCCCGCGAGAAGTAGAAGAGAACATCCGGATGAGTGCATCATGCCTGGAAGAAAACGGGAAGCCGCGGTTTCCGCCTGCCGTTCCGAACGGAGCGACGGAAGTGTTGCTTCATGCCTGCTGCGCCCCGTGTTCGGGCGCCATCGTCGAATGTATGCTGGAGAACGGTATATGTCCGACCATGTTCTATTTCAATCCGAACATCTGCCCGCAGGCGGAATACGAACGGCGGAAAGCCGAAAGCATGCGACATGCCGAATCATTGGGATTGGCTTTTGCGGATGGCGACTACGATCATGCGGCGTGGCGCGGACAGATGCGCGGACTGGAACAGGAACCGGAACGGGGCGCCCGGTGCATGGCCTGTTTCAGGATGCGTCTGCACGTCGCGGCACAGTATGCCTGCGCACACGGTTTTACGGTATTTGCCACCACGCTGGCTTCTTCGCGCTGGAAAGACCTTCGCCAGATCAGCCGGGCCGGATGCGAAGCCGCGGCATCATTCCCCGGCCTTGCCTTCTGGGATCGGGACTGGCGCAGGGGCGGACTGAGCGAACGGCGCAGCGCGCTGATCAAACAGTATGGCTTTTATAACCAGACCTATTGCGGATGCGAGTTCAGCCTTCGCGGGAAGCAGGCAGCCGCCACGGTTTGACGGCGTGTCAGGAAACATTTCCAACGCACTGGGGCAGCCGTATCGCACGCCCTCCTTTGCCCGTAAAGTTTGAAAATGTATCCATATCGTCAGAAATATCATTACCTTTGTGAGTTCAATTTGGAATGTGCAGGAAACCGGTATTGGAAATAAGGTGGCATTACAGGATGGCAGAAAGAGAAAATAAACAGTTAGACATAGACAGGAGGTATTTGCGCATGGCGCGGATATGGGCCGAAAATTCGTACTGCAAACGTCGTCAGGTAGGCGCTTTGATTGTCAAGGACCAGATGATTATATCGGACGGATACAACGGGACGCCTTCCGGGTTCGAGAATGTGTGCGAAGACGAAAACAATATGACCAAACCTTACGTGCTGCACGCCGAGGCAAACGCCATCACCAAGGTGGCGGCCTCTTCCAACAGCAGCAAGGGGGCCACGATCTACATCACGGCATCGCCCTGTATCGAATGTGCCAAACTGATCATCCAGGCGGGGATTGTGCGGGTAGTGTATTGCGAAGAATATCATACGGAAGAAGGATATCGCCTGCTCTTGCGCGCCGGAGTTGCAGTAGATTATATTGACATAATAAAATAAGAAAAATGAATATGCGTAGAAACAGCAGACTGGATTTGTTTGTGCCTGTTGCGCTGGCAGCCATAATCAGTGTATTGTGCGGCTATTTCGCCGGTTCCCGGCTGTCGGGAAAACATCCTCTTTACGTCGGGAACAAGATTGACGCGATCCTGAGTATCATTGACCAGCAGTATGTAGATACGGTAAATGTCCGTCAGCTGATTGAAACGGCCGCTACGAATCTGGTCAACGAACTGGATCCCCATTCCAAGCTGATTTCGGTGGAAGAACTGCAAACCGTCACAGACAACCTGGAAGGCTCTTTCAGCGGCATCGGCGTCTCCTTTACCACGCCCTCGGACACCATCCTGATCACAAGCGTAATTTCCGGAGGTCCGGCCGAGAAGGTCGGCATCCTGCCGTTTGACCGGATCATCACGATTGACGATTCGACGTATGCCGGAAAAGGCATCACCAACACGCAGATCATGCGGACCTTGCGCGGCGTCAAAGACACCCGGGTGAAACTCGGCATCCAGCGCGGCGGATCATCCGAACTGATCTATTTCGAAGTGACCCGCGGAGACGTGCCAAACTATTCCATTGACGTTTCGTATGCGCTGGGAAATATCGGGTACATCCGGATGAACACGTTTGCGCGGACGACCTACAACGAATTTATCACCGCGCTTGCCAACCTCCGGGAAAACGGGTGCGACCGTTACATCATTGATCTGCGAAGCAACAGGGGAGGGTACCTCGACATTGCCATCCGGATGGCGAATGAGTTTCTGCCCTCCAACCGGCTCATCGTCTATATGGAAGGAAATGCATACAAGCGGCAGAGTTTTTATGCCGATGGCAGCGGGTCGTTCCAGCAGGCGCCGCTCGCGGTGCTGGTAGACGAAATGTCCGGATCGGCGAGCGAAGTCTTTGCCGGCACCGTCCAGGACAATGACAGAGGGCTGATCATCGGCCGGCGGACATACGGAAAAGGGCTGGTACAGAACTCCATCATGATGGACGACGGCTCCGAGCTGCGGCTGACCGTGGCACGCTACTATACGCCCTCGGGACGCTGCATCCAGAAAACCTACGAAATGGGCAAATCCGAAGAATACGATCAGGACCTGAACGTCCGCTTCCGGCACGGCGAATTTTACATCGCCGACAGCATCAAGATGGACGAATCGCTGCAATTCAAAACGAAGGGCGGACGGATGGTCTATGGCGGCGGCGGCATCATGCCCGACCTCTTTATCCCGCTCGACACCGGCAACATCACCTCCTACTATGATGCGGTGATAAACAGCGGCATACTCTACCAGTTCATCCTGGAATATTCCGAACGAAATCACACCGAACTCTCTGCCTATAAATCATACGAAGACCTGTATGCACACCTGAAGCAGCAGCCGCTGATCACAGAATTCACCGACTATGCAGAAGCCAGAGGCATCCGTAAACGCCCGACGCTGATTCAGATTTCCCGGGAGTTGATGGAGACAGCCATACATGCCTATATTGTACGCAACTTCTTTGATTCGGCCGGTTTTTATCCGATTTTCCAGAAGGACGACTCCACCATTCTCCAGGCAGTCCAGGCCCTTCGCGACGGGACATGGGAGCCGGAGGTACCCTGAATCGCGTTCGCCGGAATGGAAGCTGAGGAGCACAAACGGCAATGGCGCCGTGAAATGACCGCGCTCAAAAAGAACTGTACGGACGAAGCACAGCGCCGGTATTCGAGAGAGATCTGGCGCCGTGTCGAACAGTTGCCTCTTTTCCGGAAATCGCACTGCATAGCCTGTTACCATGCCCTGCCGGACGAGGTTCAGACAGCCACATTCCTTGAAAAATGGCGCCACAGCAGGCAAATCCTGCTGCCCGCAGTGCGAGACGGAGAGATGATACTCCTGCCATACCGGGGAGAAGAATCCCTTCGCAAAGGCGCTTACCATATTATGGAACCGGCCGGGCCGGACGAAAAAGCGTTCACCGAACCGGAGTTGATCATTGTGCCCGGCATCGCCTTCGACCGCCGGTTGAACCGGCTGGGAAGGGGGAAGGGATATTATGACCGTTTCCTGTCCCGCCATCCGGCGGCAGCGATTGGCGTCTGTTTTCAGTTCCGGCTTTTTGACCGGATACCGGTCGCCGGCCACGACCGGAAAATGACGTGGATCGTCACCGAAGAAGAAATCATCCCCAAATAGCCATCCGTCCCGGAGGCCGAAGACGCCTGCGAAGGAGGTTTCAGACGCTTCTCCTGTTGTGTCCGACGGTGAAATATTTCCCAGAGACAAGCTTGTCTCTGGGAGAAACAAGCTTGTCTCTATGAGAAACAAGCTTGTCTCTGGGAGAAACAAGCTTGTCTCTGGGAGAAACAAGCTTGTCTCTATGAGAAACAGGCTTGTCTCTGGGAGAAACAAGCGTGTCTCTATGAGAAACAAGCTTGTCTCTGGGAGAAACAAGCGTGTCTCCGGGAAATTATCCGACGGGAAGTGGACAGGCATAACAACCTGCTCGAGCAACATCCGGATTATGCGTAATTAACATAAAAATCAGGAAGTAAAACAATATGCCTCTCTATCTTTGCTCCTCATTTAAATAACAGAGATAACTATGAACATGCAACGTTTTATTTTCCTTCTTGTTTTCGGAACATTCGGTCTGAATCTTTATGCCGGACCGGGCAATATTGCCTCCTTTGCACGGGTAACCGTTTCGTCGGAACTTTCGCCCGAAAGCGGAGGTTCCAAGGCAATCGACGGACGTATCGGCGTAAATAACCGCCATGAATGGGCGTCGAAAAGCAGTATCACCTATTGGGGACAAATCGACTATCCGTGGATACAGCTGACCTGGGACAGTCCCCGCGCCATCAACCGCATCATCCTTTACGACCGCGCTTCGGCAGACAGTCATACCGCCGGCGGGACGCTCCATTTCAGCGACGGCACCCGTCTGCCCGTTCATGCGATTCCGAATAACGGACTTGCAAAAACGGTGGACTTCCCTTCCAGAAAAGTAGAATGGGTAAAATTTGAAGTGACCGACGCCGACGGCGTCCATCCCGGACTGTCGGAAATCGAAGTCTATCCGGCCCCGGAAGCGTATCCCGACTATATTTCCAACGTGGATCCCTACATCGAATCCGCGCGGGGAAGATACTTTTTCTTCATCACCGGCAACCAGCCTTTCGGCATGATTGGCGCCGCTCCCTTGACACGCAACAAAAACCAGTACGGCGGCGGATACAATTATAACTCGACGGAAGTGCTGGGCTTTCCGCAAGTACACGGATGGATGCTGTCGGGCATCACGATGATGCCTGTCACCGGCGAAGTCAATCCCTCGCTGGGCGAACAGCGCTGGAAATCCGTCTTCTCTCATGATGGCGAAATTGTGCAGCCCGGTTACCACCGCCTGTTCCTGAACGACTACAACATCTGGGTCGAACAGACGGCCACCGATCGCGTAAGTCTTTACCGGCTGCGCTATACGCGCGATGCTGTTTCCCGCATCCTGCTCAATCTCGGAGGATACGTTGCCACGACAACGATGACCGATGCACGGCTTACCCGCGTCAGCGACACCGAACTGGAAGGCTCCGTCAATACCACCGGACGCCTGTGGGGCGGGCCGGACAATGTCCGTATCTTCTTCGTGGTCCGTTTCGACAGGCCCTTCGAGCAGCTTGACGGCTGG
>JAIRXI010000331.1 GCA_031268395.1 Tannerella sp.
AAGTTTTTTAATAATGACATGTTTATTTCTTCCGTCGGATTGAATTTGTCCGAAGCCATATACTGCTCAATACTGCGGCGGAACTGTCTGGCTGCGGGACGTTTGTCGAGGTCGCGCTCGAGATCGGCGCCGCATACCATCAGTTTGCCTTTGCCGACCTTTGCCTCAAACAGCAGTCCGAGACGGTTTGCCTTGAACCAGTCGTCGATCAGGTAAACGGCAGGCCGGAAGGATTCCGGGAAATCGTTCATCTGCAACGGGATGCTGCTGTTGAGTATTTCCCACCACTGACTGTCGCCGTAACCCTCGTTCGGGAAAGCCGCCAGCGCCGGATGTTCCGGATTGCAGCAGATGCCGAGCGTGTTTGGTTTCTGTGACGGGAACCATGACATGTTCCAGAAAACGGGCGTAAAGCCTGTGGAAATTTTCGCTGTTTTGCCGCTGCTGACCGTTTCTGCCGAAGGGCAGTACAGTACGTTTCCGCCTGCCGCAGCCCTGCCTGCGGCCTCGTTGATGTCGGTTGTAAAATGGGGTTTGTCCATGGGCGGAACGGTTGCGGGATAGACCCATACATGCCAGCTGTTGACGTATTTTGTACCGGCCATCCGGACGGTCAGGGTCAGTTGCGACGGTTTTGTCACTGCCGACAAATCATATTCGATCTGTGAAATGCCGATGCAGTTGTCTATCGGCAAGTCTTTCGTGGCCTCGCCTTTGGCCAGTAAGTTTTTTGCCGTGTCCGTCAATTCCCATGCCACCACGGCATTCGTCAGTGGTTTTGCGGCAAAGTGCGCCGCTTCGAGGGTGGCTTTGAATGTTTCGCTGTTTGTCCATACCAGTTTTTCCATGCGCGCCAGCGGAACCGTTCCATTGCAGAAACGGCTGTATTCTTCGCCGTCGACATATCCCTTCGTGTCCCAGAACGGGTCGAGTACGCCCACCAGCGCCGTTCCCTGTCCGGGAAAGTCGTGCAGGTCGAGCAGCTGAAATCCGGCAAAGCCGGGCGTCCGCAGCGCCGCTTCGATCTCCGCTTTGTAGCACAGGACTTGCAAACGCCCCGATGCATACAGGAATTTGTCTGCCATATCACCCAGATGGTGACTGTTGAGGAAATCCCTGAATATCTCAAAATTCTTTGCTTTCAGTACGCCGGAATATTTCGGTATTTCTTCAAAATCGGGATAGACGCACCACTGCCCGATTTCGTGGCTTACGGTCGGCATGGTTTTGCCGGCGATGGCTTCCCGCCAGTCGTATGCCGTCTGCGGCGGCAGGTCGTTCAGTCTGTTTCCGTTCGCATAAATACGCGGGTTGTAGGTACTCCAGTAGTCGGCATTGGGGATATAGGGCCAGCCTGCGCCGCTTGTATACACCCTGCGCCGGTCTTTTGCTTTCCAGTAATCCACAAATTCCGACAGATATTTTTCCCGGTTTCTTCCGTTCGGTTCGTTCCCGTAAAGCATCATGCAGAATGAGGGATGATTGCCGTATTCTTTCACGATTCGTTCGCTTTCGGCATAAAACCATTCGTCGACATATCCGCCATCGCCGACCGTTGTCCATCCGCCACATTCGACCTGAAGATAGATCCCTTCGCGGTCGGCCACCTCAAAGGCGACTTCCGGCGGACACCAGGAATGGAAACGGACATGGTTCAACCCGAACTCCCTGCAGCGGCGGTAGATTTTTTCCCAATAAGCGGCATCCATCGACGGATAGCCGGTAAGCGGGAAGATGCAACACTCGAGCGTGCCGCGCAAAAAGACGGGCGTGCCGTTGACGGTAAACCGCGTGCCGCTTGCCTTAAATTCGCGCATCCCGAAATCGACGGTTTTCACGTCCGTCCCGCTTTCGGACTGCAATTCGACGTTCAGGCGATACAGGTTCGGTTCATATTCCGACCATGTCAGCATCCCGTCGCCCATGTCCAGTTCGGCAACGGCATGTCCGGCGCCGGCGTCGATCGAAAGGGACGCCGGCTTTGCTTCCGCAGAAACGGCGCTGTTGAAACTGCTGGCCTTCAGCGTAATGCGGGCCTTGCCGTTTGCCTTTCCTGCAAAGTCTATTTCCACTTTTGCCTTTTTTGCCTGTATGTCGGGATATATCCGCACGGCGTCGACATGCAGCGCGGGACGTGCCGAAAGGACGATTTTTCCGGTGACGCCATTCCAGTTCGACTGCGTGTGGTCCGACACGCTGTGCGCCCAGATTCCGACGGGGATATGCAGCCGGTTGTCCACGCGAAGCGTCAGCCGCAATTTTCCGACGCCGTCAATGGCAAAACGGCGTGGCGTAAGCAGGGCGTCGCTTTTGCCCGCTTCCTCGCCGTTTACATACAGCGTGGTTTCCCAGTGTGTGCGTTCCAGTTCCAGCGCTACGTACCGGCCTTTCCACTCCGGCGGAACGGTTATTTCCTTTTGATACCACGCCACGCCGACGTATTCCCTGTCCGGCTGTAACCAGAAGGAGATTTTGATATTGCCCGGTTGCCGGTAGGGTTCATATTCCGTTGCTTTAAACCATGCGCTGTCGGCTACATTTGCCGTCCATTTCGTATCAACGCCGATTTCGTTGCCGAACCCCTGCTCCTGAAGCGACCCGGGCAGGTTGATTTTCCCTTCCAGCGGTTTGTTATACCACTGTTCACGGATTCCAACATCGTTGGGGTCAAGGGCAAATGCCCATTCTCCCGACAAATCCGTTTCGGTCACCGCCTGTCGGCAGGAACACAATCCGGCGACCAGCGCCACGTAAAAAAACAGTTTCTGCATATCTACCTTTTTTTATTGCATTTTTGTATCCATTTCGTGCCATGGGTTACGGAGCCGGTTTCTTTTCCCGTTCTTTCCGTTCCATGACCGTATCGTTTATATTTCCGCCGCAAAGAAAGGGGTATTTTTCGGATAAAAAAATGGACAAAAAATTTTTTAGATGGACAATATTCCTGTTTTGGGGGGTATTTAAGTTAAATAACTAAAAATAAACGGCGCGTAACCGTGAATGCATTTCAAATGGTCGTTTTTCATACCTGTATCCGTCGCTGCAAAATTGCGCAGCAGGTCCATTGCTTCCGCAGTTGAAAGTTGAAAATTATCCCAACATGTCCATTAGACACTTCCCCGTCGTGTCCGGAAGAAGGCCTGCCGGCAAAAAACAGCCCGTCCCGGCCGGGACGGGTGATTATGCGGCGGGCCGTTTTCTACCAACATTCCGTCCCGGCTGGGACGGGCCATATTGCGTTGCGAGCTGTTTTTTACTGACAGGCCCTCTTCCAGACACGACGGAGGAAGCGTCTAATGGACATGTTGGGATGATAAATACACAATGCCCCCCCGTTCATAGTTTATAGTTCATCGTTCATCGTTAATAAGAGGCTTCCCCTGTTGTGTCTGAAACAGCCATTACAGAACGTTTACGCAGCAGGATACGATCTCTCTGACTCATCAGGCGATTTTTCATAAATGAATGAAGATGGAATATGACTTCTATTGTTTTCGGGCAGTCTCCCACGAAGGCCATATCCTTCAAAAGAGCATTTAAAACGATGCCATCCTCCATCCCCTGTCTCTGTTTTCAGCTATATACGATTTTGACCGGGCGGAAGTCAGGTTCTTCCATCTCGGCCAGATACGTTTCGATATGACGTTTTTTCTTTTCTTCCAGTATTTCGTCCACGGCAATCAAGATGCCCGTTTCTTCCACGTCGCCAAACTCGTCATTGATGGCTGTGCCGAATACGCGCATTTTCGGCGAAAGGCTGATATAGGCGTTCACCAGCGGAGGGATGTTGATGCCCAGTTTGCGCACCTGCTGGTTGAGTACCCTGTAATTGTCTTTCAGACTGTCGTAGTGGAACAGCCTCTGCATCCGGGCCGTGTCAATCCCGGCCCGAAGGGGATGAATCGGGATCACCAGCCCGTCCGGGTCGGGGAAGTGTCGGTTCAGGAAATACAGGATCATGTTCCGCGCCTCCGGATCATAGGAGTTGTACATCGTTACCTTGCCGTAGAAATATTTCAGCGTGGGGTCGACAACGGTCAGCGCACCCAGTCCGTCCCACAGGTTGTCCAGAATGAAAAGCCCCTGAGAGCGTCCCCGCGTCATCTGGTAGTCGAGCGCAACGAACGAGCGTCCCAGTTCCACAATATAGGGCAGGTAGTCCCTGAAGAAAAGGTCCGAGAAGTTGAACAAGTGAGACGTGGCCAGCAGCGGTTTCCCGTCGCTGCCGAATTTCACGTCCGATCCGCAGAGGAAACGGTAGCCCCCCAGGATCTGTTCGTCGCGCGGGTTCCAGACAATTAGCTGTCGATAGGCGCTCTTCATCGTGTCAAATTCGTCGATGTCTGCCTCCATTCCGGTGCCGCCACCGTAGTGGCGGAAGGCGATTTCGCGAAGGCGTCCGATTTCCAGTATGGTATGCGGGGCATCTTCCCAGGTGACGATATAAATTTCATTGTCGGACTTGTTCGTCCGCCTGAGCCTTTTCTCCGGAGTCAACTCCTTTCTCAGGAAAGCCCTTTCGACGGGCCGAATAATATCTTGCATCATAACTTAGTTGTTCGTACTTAACAGATACACTTTTTCTTTCACCCATTCCGCCCACTCGTCCCACCGTTTCGTGCGGTCGAACGTCTGCCACGGAATCGGTTTGCCTATGCGGATACGGAATGACTGATGCCTGTTTTTAAACATTTCGCCCGGCAAACAGAGCATTTCGACGTTTATTTTGAGGCCTGAACGTTTGCGAATATCCGCCAGGCGATAAAAGAAGTCGGAATTGCGCCCTGCAAAATGGACGGGAACGATGTCGCGCCGGTAGGCCACGGCTTTCTGGACAAAAGATTTTTTCCATGCCGTGTCGCGGATCTGCCCTTTCTGTTTCCGGGAACAGAAGCCGGCCGGGAACGTGAGGATCTGCCGTCCGGAACGATATGCGGCATCCATCTGCAGCACTGCATCCCGACTCTGTGTGCCATGTTTGTTGACCGGGATAAAAATGGACTGCAGGTTGGGGATGGACAGTAGCAGATCGTTCACCAGATAACAGATGTTCGAGTTGTACCGCTCCCCCAGGAATGCGGCCAGACAAATGCCGTCCAGCCCACCCAGGGGATGGTTGGAAGCAAAGATACAAGCCCGGCCGTCCGGGGGCAGGTGTTCCTCGCCCGCCAGGTCCAGTTTTACGTCAAATTCCTTCACCAGCGCCTGCATGAAAACCACACCCTCCAGATGTCGGTAGCGTTCCACAATCCGGTTCAGTTCCTCTTCATGAACCAGCCGGCAAAGGCCGTTCACCACGAAGGCAGGTATCCATTTCGCCATGACCGGCGCCTTCCGGCGCAATACCGTCCTGACATCCACAAGCAGTTCTTTTTTCGTCATCATTCGATTATTACCGGCTGCAAAGGTATACGAAAGAAAAAGAACTGTGATTTTTTCACTCTCATTTTTTTTCGTACTTTTGCGCAATTGAATAAATAATGCCCTGTCTCCATGCGGAAAAGGGCCTTCAAAAACAGCTTTTTATGAGATATGCGTTAGTGACGGGAGGATCCCGCGGTATTGGGCGGGCGGTTTGTCTGGAGTTGGCGGCCGGAGGCTTTCCGGTGCTGGTCAATTATGTTTCGAACAGGGAAGCAGCCCTGGAAACCAAACGGCTGGTGGAAGAAAGAGGCGGGACGGCCGAACTGTTGCCGTTCCACGTAGCTGATGCCGCAGCGGCAGACAGCGCGCTGGACGAATGGAGCGAACGGCATCCGGACGATTATATTGCAGCGCTGGTCAACAACGCCGGCATCCGGCAGGATGCCATGATGATCTTCATGCAGGACGCCCAGTGGCACGACGTGCTCGACACCAGCCTGAACGGGTTCTTCTATGTGACGCGCAGGGTATTGAAAGGCATGCTGATGAAACGCGACGGGCGGATCGTCAACATCGTTTCGCTCTCCGGGCTGAAAGGTCTGCCCGGCCAGACGAACTATTCGGCAGCCAAGGCGGCCGTGATAGGAGCGACCAAAGCGCTCGCGCAGGAAGTGGCGGCGCGCAGGGTGACCGTCAACGCCGTTGCTCCCGGATTCATCGCCACAGACATGACCCGGGACCTGGACGAAACGGCGCTCAAGGCAACCATCCCGCTGGGACGTTTCGGACAGCCGGAAGAAGTCGCCGCACTGGTTGGCTTCCTTGCCTCCGACCGGGCAACCTACATCACCGGCGAAGTCATCTCCGTCAACGGCGGCATTTATTCCTGACAAATGACGAAAAGGCGTGTCGTAATCACCGGAATGGGGATCTATTCCTGTCTCGGGAAAAGCCTCGGCGAAGTGACGGCCTCCCTGTATGCGGGGAAGTCGGGCATCGGTATCGACCCGGCACGCAGAGCCTACGGTTACCGTTCCCCGCTGACGGGCCTGCTCGACCGTCCCGTGCTGAAAGGCCTGCTTGACCGCCGGCTGCGCATGTCCCTCCCCGAACAGGGTGAGTATGCGTATATGGCCGCGCGCGAAACGCTGGTAACGGCCGGCTTCGACCCGGACGGCCCGGCCGGATGCGAAACCGGCGTGATCTACGGCAACGATGCGTCGACGCAAGCCGTCATCCAGTCTCACGAGATCATGCGCGACCGGAAAGACTCCCAGCTGATCGGGTCGGGCGGAGTATTCCAGTCCATGACCTCGACCGTATCCATGAACCTGTCCGCGATTTTCGGACTGCGCGGCGTGAACATGACCGTCGGTGCGGCTTGTGCCAGCAGCGCTCATGCCATCGGCCTGGGCTACGTGTTCATCCGCGACGGGATGCAGGATATGATCCTTTGCGGCGGCGCGCAGGAAACGAATGTCTATTCGATGGCCGGCTTTGACGGCCTCGGCGCCTTCTCCATGCGGACAGACAACCCGGCCGGGGCGTCGCGTCCGTTCGATGCCGGGAGGGACGGACTGGTGCCAGGCGGCGGCGCAGCCAGTTTGTTTCTGGAAGAGGCCGGATCGGCAAGGAAACGGGGTGCAACGGTTTACGGCGAAGTACTGGGTTACGGCTTTTCGTCCAACGGAGGGCCTGTTTCGCAGGCCAGCGAGGAAGGCGCCCGAAAGGCAATGGAACGCGCCTTGGCAGACGCCGCGCTGCAGGTATATGAGATTGATTATGTCAACGCCCACGCGACTTCGACGCCTCAGGGCGACCGATGCGAGGCGCTGGCGCTGGACAGACTGTTCGGTACGGAGAAGACACCCGTCAGTTCGACCAAGTCCATGACCGGCCACGAATGCTGGATGGCCGGTGCAAGCGAAGCCCTGTATTCGCTGCTAATGATGAAAAACGGCTTCATCGCTCCCAACCTCAACTTTGAAACACCCGACCCGGCCGCCCGGAACCTGCATATCGTGTCGCAAACGGCGGAACGGCGAATCAATCGCTTTTTGTCCAATTCATTCGGCTTCGGGGGCACCAACAGCACATTAATTATCGGAAAATATCATCAATAAAAACTCTACAAATCAGTATGGAAAGAAAAGAAATCGAATCGCAGGTCAGGGATTTCCTCATCGAAGAGATGGAAATCGAAGCGGAAACCGTCACCGGCGAAGCGAAACTGAAAGACGACCTGGGGCTTGACAGCCTGGACTTCGTCGACATTGTTGTGATTGTGGAAAAACGCTTCGGATTCAAAATCAAACCGGAAGAGATGGCGAACGTTACCACCGTCAATGAATTTTACGACTACATCAATTCAAAAGTGAACGGCTGACTGACGGGCGCATCATGGAGAAAAGGGAAAAGGCCTGGGAGGGAGTGACCGGAGGGCATACGCTGGGGCAAAAGGCCTTGAAGGCCATGCTTGCACGGGTCGACGTCCGTGTTGGATATGCGTTGCTGGCGTCCGTCGTTCCCTTCTACATGCTTTTCGGCCGGAAAGGATACTTGGCCATCTATCGCTATTTTCGGAACCGCCACGGCTATCCGCCCCTGAAATCATTCCTGAAAACCTACCGGAACCATTACCTGTTCGGACAGATGCTGCTCGACCGTTTTGCCGTCTATGCCGGTCGGCGGGACGTTTTCAAGGTCGAAAATCCCGACAATGCACTTTTCCTGCAGATGCTCGACGATCCGCGCGGCTGTATCCTTGCCGGGGCGCACACTGGGAATCCGGAGCTTTGCGGCTACCTGCTGAAACAGCAGCAGAAGCGTATCAATGGCCTGATTTTCGGCGGCGAGGCAAAGGAAGTACAGAAAAACCGCACGGAGACGCTGGGGAACAACAATGTTCGCCTGATCCCGGTGGGGGAAGATCTGTCTCATGTCTTCCTGATCGGCGATGCGCTGGCAAAGGGCGAAATCATCAGCCTGCCGTGCGACCGGAGGTTCGGAAGCACGAAAAGTGTGGAGTGTGACTTCCTGAACGGAAAAGCCGGTTTTCCCGTCGGCGCCTTTGCGCTTGCCGTGCAGTTCGGGGCACCCGTCCTGGCGTTTTTCGCTCTGAAAATTTCGACGCTGTGCTACCGGATTCACCTGATTCCCATTCCTGTGCCGCCCGGACGCTCGAAGCGGGAACAGATCAACGGGATGACATGCTGTTTCGTCCGCGAACTGGAGCGCATCGTAAGGCGGTATCCCGAACAGTGGTTTAATTTCTATCCTTTCTGGGACTAATACGGAGGCGTCATGAAGATGTGCATCGCGCTGGTTTCGGCCAACATGTACCGGATACCCTATCCGGTTTACCCGCTGGGCATCTCGTATTTGACCAGTTATCTCTCCATACACCTTCCCGACTGTAAGGTCAAGGTATTCGACTTTAACCTGGGGACTTACGATTCCTTTGCCGCTTTTCTGGAAAGGGACGAATTTGACCTGGTCGGCATCTCGCTGCGCAATTTCGACGACTCGACTCATGCATACCGAACCAACCTGTTCATCGCCCACTACCGCGAAATCATGCGCATCGTCCGCGTTCATACGTCTGCACCCGTAGTCCTGGGCGGCGCCGGTTTCTCCGTCTTCCCGGAACTGATATTCAACGAATTGAACCCCGACTACGCCATTCTGGGCGAAGGCGAGGCGGCGTTGAAGGAACTGATTGTCGCCCTGTCGGACAGTTCCGACCCGACGACGATTCACCGGCTAGCCTGGCGCGACGCGGCCGGCGACTTCCGTATCAACAGTGCCTCCGGGAAGAGACCCGGAGCGAACTACATCTCCTGCCCGGAACTGCATGTCGAAAACGACTGGGCTGAGTATTACTGGGAATCGAGCGGCATGCTGAATATCCAGACCAAACGCGGCTGTCCGTACAACTGTATCTTCTGCAGTTATCCCCTGATTGACGGCCGGGCTGTCCGCACGCTGGACGTGAAAACGGTCGTTGCCAACATCGAAGAACTGTATTTCGCCAAAGGTATTTCCTATCTCTTCTTTACCGATTCCATTTTCAATATCCACAGGGATTACAACGAGGAACTGGCGCGGCGCCTGATCGAAAGCAGGGCTGAAATTTGCTGGGGGGCGTATTTTGCGCCACACAACCTGACGGTCGGCGATCTGGAACTGTATCGGCAGTCCGGCCTGACGCATGTCGAGTTCGGTACGGACTCGCTTTCGGACAGGCAACTGGAACGCTATAACAAACAATTCCGCATGTCCGACATCCGCGAACAGAGCATGTGCTGCAGTCGCCTGGGTATTTTTTATGCTCACTTCCTGATCCTTGGCGGCTATGGCGAAACGGACGAGACACTGGACGAGACGTTTGCCCATTCCCGTGAGCTGGGTCTGACAGTCTATTTTCCGTATATCGGGATGCGCGTCTATCCCGACACGCAACTGTGCAACATTGCCCTCCGAGAGGGGCTGATCCGGTCGCCCGCCGACCTGGTCGACCCGGTATACTACCTGTCGAAAGAAATAGACCCCGCGACGATCGAACCGCGCGCCAAAGCAACCGGCCAGCGGTGGATATTTACGGATGATGAGCCTTCGCCGGTGATGGACCAACTGCGCCGGCGAGGTAAAAAAGGTCCACTCTGGGAGTTTTTACGGTATTCATGATATCGCTGCAAATAAAGAAAGCCGCTGATTTAGCGGCTTTTAATGGCGGAAAGCGAGGGACAGCAACTTGTGCTGAAAATCAATCAATTACATTTCCGTATGCGAAAATAGTGCGAAAACGCAATTTTTTGGGTGGTTTTCGACGAGATGGCCGGCGCAGGATATTCGCATTTTAACCAAACGGTTGGCTCCGGCATAAAGGTGTCGAATTCGGCACCTTTTCCTTTTTTCGATATCGAAACGTATACTGTGGTCATGCTATCCGTCCTCCGTTTTAAACATTTTGCCGCGACCGGTCAGCAGCCATTCTGCGGAAACGGCGTAATCACGCGCCAGACTGTACAGGGCTTCAATTTCTATCGTTTTGTATCGTGACGGTTTGGATGCCGGATGGGGCGTTACGCCGTAAGTAAGCCTTGCTTCCCGATAACGGGAAGCGCTAAGCCCGCTCCCGGTGCAGAAGGATTGCAGAGACGCCAGCCTTCCGGAAGTGACCAGGGCGTCAATCGCGATGAAAAACCGACGGTTTACGCCATCGGATATGGGAGTTACCACTTTTACCGTTTTCATTTGTCTGGATGTTTCCGTATCTTTGCTTCAAATTTTTAATTCAAATGATTATGGAACAAAAACTTCTTAACGTCTTACCGGATGATTCTCCCGAAATAGAAAAATTACATGAATTGATGCACATGCAAGACCTTTCAATGCTTACCGAACCGTACTTTGTGAAAGACTTAATCATAAGACCCCATTTTCATTATCATTGCATGCAATTCATCGAACCTTGCGAGCCCTTCGATTCCGTCATTACGAATTGTTGCCGCTATTTGTAAAAGGTAAGCCTTGTTGATCGTACTTATGCACTTTTCGGAAGGGAAAGAACTTATCATCACACTAATAACTGTATTGCATAAAGGTATCTCTCCAACCACCTTATTAAATCTTACGGATAGTAATGCGAAATTGTAGTATTCATATACCATGCTTTTTTCTTTCCTGTAAAATTCAGACAACGATGAATAAACCTTAGCGTACATTTTGGCTCTATCCATATTGGCCTGATGCCTTATTGCAGTCAAATAGTCGGATGTCTTTTTCTGCTCGGATTTCACATCAATAACCGTGAATATATTCCACCCGATCAATACAACAACGAGAGTTGACAGAACGGCGACAACCCACCCCAGATAGGCCGTCTCGTCAATCGAGAAACTGTTTAGGGATGTACATATCGCCACGATACTTAATATAATAGCTATTACAGCAATCGTTAATGCAAGTCTATCTCTCGTCATATGTTCCAAATTATATCTATACGGTTTTAAATTAACAATTTCATTTATACCACATTGGCCAGTCGTCTTTTGTATCTTTTTATCATCTTTCGCCCGTGAATGTTACTTTCCCTTTTTCTGTTTGACGGTATGCCTGAACTTCATCACTGCAAAATTGATTTCAAACGTTGTTTCGGTATCTGTCACCTGGAGATCGTCGCCAAGCAGATCGGCTATGATGTCGCCGCTACGCTGCATCAGCGTTTTTTGCCGTTCTTCCACGGGGGATTCCGACAGTTCCGCAACAGTACGCGAGAGTTCCCGGATTTTGACGAACGTCTCCACTATGGCGATGGTTGTTTCCGTTGCGCGACGGCCTTTCAGGATGGTCGCCAGCATGTACAGCCCCTTTTCGGAAAACGCCTTGGGGAGTGATGGCGAGAATTTGACTTTGGGGTTATCGAATTTTTCGATAACCTCCCTCTTTTCGTCTCCGGTAAGTTCAAATACGTATCCTTTCGGAAATTTATCCGGATTGTTTTTTACCGCTTCGTTTATACGCATGGTCGCCACTCCATACAACTCCGCAACATTAGACAAGCCGCATTTTTTTTCAAATCGGCTTTGACTAACCCCTAAATACGCCAAAAATTCAATCAATCGTTCTTTCATTATTATTTTGTTTGCCGAAACATAATCTGTATCTTTGTATCAAAATTTCAATCATTATGAGACATTTTCTAAGAAAGTGGTACTACCGACATGTTACATACCGCGTAACCCTGGCTTATCTCCGCAATCATCGACTTAGCGAATACGGGCGGCACGATGATTTGGAAACCATTCAACTGCTTGCAGCCAATATCGTGCTGAAGAAAGGAGAAAAGAAGGATTCCGTTTCAGGAGAAGAAATCCCCTAACGGGACATGCTTGCCCTGCCTGTCGACATAAGGAAAAATAACGACTATACTAAATTCAACATTTGTGGCCGTTTGATTTTCCTTTCCTTTTTCCGCCTCTACTCCCAAAGATATTTTCGGAAGGAAAACCCCTATGCCGCCCTTTTCCGACGCAGCGTTGGATTCAGTCAGCCCGACAGTGAATTTTACGACAGAGGCAGGATAGTGCTTTCCTTTTAGCTCGAATTTTGGGCCATTTGAAATTGGCGTATCGAGCATCGGATTTATTAAACCGCCTATTTCATAACATTCGTCCTGCGCTTCTTGTACCCCTTTCGTAATTTGCACAAGCGTTTCTTTCACAAATTCCTTTAATTCCATAAAATTATTTCATTAACAACCAGACGTATACCAAAAACATGTTTTAAAACATAAGATAAAACATTTCAAAATTTATTCGTCCAGGCATTTTATTCACTGCCAGCCGTTACTTTCTTTTTTCTGCCGACGTACTCAACCCTGTTTCCCTGTTTGCTCTCTATTAAGCATACGAGCGCCGCAAGCGCTTTTTCCGCAAGTTCCCTGTCGTTAAACCTGAAACGGCCTTTTGTGCCCGCCACCCTATCCTTAAACGTGATGTCGTATATGAAATGCTCCAAATTCCCGGATACCGATTTGTACGCAATATCTTCACGGTAGCGTTTAGACACCGATACGGATACGATATTTTCATAGTAGTAATGCTTGTTTTTTCCTCTGACAAGACAGTCTTTATTTGCTTCAATATATAAATGTGTTCCTCTTTTCTGCGGTTGTTTTTTGATTAAAACATCCAGCATCATTGCCGCCGAATCCGCATTGTCAATCGGCAAGAGTGTGAAATCTTTTGGCAATTTCACCTTAACCTGCGCCTGTGATGCGAAGCAAAATCCCACAAGCAAAAAATATAACAATAACAGTATTATCTT
>JAIRXI010000012.1 GCA_031268395.1 Tannerella sp.
TGTTTTTTTCGCATTAGAGTTTATGTAAATTAGATTTTATAATGCCACGAATTACATCTGATTCTAAAATTATGGATGGCGGCACAGGTTTTAAAGATTCGGTCGACAAAATTGTTGGCTCTGAGCCGGCACTCATCGGCATGAATTAACGTTTGGATTCGTTTAGATTTCCTATTTAACTGTCCTCATACGTTTGGCACTGCCTGTGGCATGTTCCATCCTTATCCCGAAAGAGGCAATTTTCCGGTTCCTTTCCTTTTCTTCCATGGCAAGTTCCCTTCCCTGTGGCTTTTTTATGGGCCGTTCGATCCTGACTCCGTCGGGTTTATATCCCTGATATCCCGTGTCCCGATACAACACGCAAGGAGAAGGGTAGGAATACATTGCATCCGCTTTTTTTATCATGCGTTTTTCCACGGACACTCGGGCCGACAAAAAGTTCGCCGTATTCTTCCCGGGAAAGACCGGTCAGGGAACGGAAGATTTTTTCGGTGTTTTTATATTCGCTATCTCCCATTCGACAAAGGTACGCGCGTGCACATAATATGCAAAATCTAATTTACATAAACTCTATTGTAATGTTTGGCCGATATTCAAATTCCCAATACTACCTGAGTAGTTACAAAAACTTTAATTTCATAAGACTGCTTTTTTTAATTACTGAATACTGTTTCTACAGGGCTTTCCGGCGCCCTGTTTTTGATCTGTTTACTTCTTCGCGGGAACAAGGGTGATGTGCAAATCCGGGATGCTGGCCCGGTCTTCGGGGACGTACTCGGCGGTGGCGACGTCCCTTCCGGATCCGGCGATGAAATGAATCACATACATGGTCTTGCTGCTCTGGGCTTCTTCGCGAACCGGAACCGTGAAACTTCCGTCTGCGTTGCTGCTGTAGGTCTTCCGGTAGGCGTCCTCTATTTCCCTGCCGGGAACGGGGACGAATATGCCGCCGACTTTTTTCATTTTCTTCTCGTGCCGGCTGACCGTGATCAGCGTGTTTCCGGCCGGTTTGTCGCTGCCGGCGTCCAGGTAGACCGTTCCCGATACGATGCGCCCCATCTTCTTTCGCATGTCCTTGTATTTCCGGTTCATTTCCTTGCAGAAGGCGTTGAGCGGCTGGTGTTCCGCAATGCGGGCCGTGACTTTGGTTCCCAGATTGAGGTAATAGAGGCAGCTGTCCAGCCGGTTTTGCTCGTGGAAAGATTCCAGCTTTGTCCAGCAGAGGTTTGCGCTGTCCATCCGGGCGAGAAAAAGCCCCGTCTTTTCCATTTCTTCCTTCATGGCGGAGAGGTCTTCCGGCTTGTCATCGCTGCACAGGTCGGTTTCCAGAAGGTTCTGGTAGACGCGGAAGGCGTCGGCGAAATCTCCGTTCACATAGCATTGCCGGGCATGTTGCAACTGGTTAGCATAGCAGTTGTTAATCACAATGACGGCAATTTCCAGCGCCTGCTTGGAGGCCAGCAGGCCCAGGGGATGCACGTGTGGCGGGTCGTTCTGACCGGCGACGGAAATCAGCAGCGCGCGTTCGATCTGCCGGCTTTCGGGCTGGCTCAGGTCGAAATATACGTTGTAGTGGTAGGTGTTGGTCGTTTCGTCCAGCTTCAGTTCCGCCTTTTCGCCGGTGGAGGCTTCGATGTTCAGTTCGCCATGGGTGGAGACGATCCGCACCAGGGCGGTGTTTTCCTGCGGAAAATACCCTCCCTCGCCCGGCTGCACATGAAGGATCACCGAAGATGCTTCTACCTTCACGTCCGTTTCGATCCACTGGCCTTCTTCCACAAGGACCTTCCAGAAGCACGCCGCTTCGCTCCCCTTGAGCATGATGTTAAAACCGAACCGGTTGTCTTCCTTCACATTGCAGATGCAGGTGTAGACGTATTCCCGGTTGCCCTGTTTGCGGGGCGCCTGCACGTCGGCCCCGGTGTTTTCTTCAAATACCAGATCGGGCGATTCGGAGATGAAATCAATCCGCGCCTGATACGGTTCTCCCGCATGGCGTTTCACTTCCGCACGGGGCTCCGCCACAATGCTCTGCCCGTAGACGGCGCCTGCCGGCAGCAACAGCGCCGAACATGCGATTATACTTTTCAATAAATAGGCTTTATAGCTGTTCATGTCTTTTGTTTTTTGTCGTTTTGCAAATCAAAATCCCTTAAAGTCGGCCAGTCCGTAGCGTTCCACTTCCGGCGTGCCATCGGGCTGCCAGGCGCGCACGTGTATTTTGGGGTTATCAATGTCCTCGAAATCCCAGAGCAGGAACAGGTATCCCTTGTCGCCGTAGGTGCTCGACGTCCACGTCTGCGCCAGCTGTACGCCATACGTTTCCTTCTTGCCGTGCTTCTGTATCTTTATATTGTCGAAGAGCACATTGATCCATTCGTTTTTACGGAAAACCTCTCCCAGTTTTTTCAGATACTGTTCCTTGGACAGGACGTTGATCCGCGCTTTTTCCTTCTCCCTGAACGTGACGGCGGCAGGGCCGTCCGCCGACTTGAGGGGCGCTTTGGACACCGTGCCGGTGATGATCAGTGCGTCCTCGCTGAAGATGCGCTCCATAAACGCCGTATCTTTCCGGTTATACGCCGTCCGGAACTGCTCTACGAAGTCGAGGATCAGGAGCCTTTTCCGGGCCTCGGTCACTTCCATGGCCTGCGTTTCGCCCCTGAGTTTTGTGGAGGCGAGGGCGATACAGACGTCCGAAAGCGTCCCCTTGCCGTCGAAGTTCAGCACGATCTGCTGCTTTCGCTCCCCGGCAAAACCGGCGCCCTGGCGAGGTTCCATGATGACGGGGATACTCCGTATCTGGAAACCGCCGAAGTAGGTCTCCATGCACGTTTCCTTTATCTTCCGCGCGTCGCACCGGAAGGGACAGGACGCCCACAGGCTCATCAGATGCCTTTCGGCCTCCGTGTCCATACCCAGCGCTTCCAGCGACAGCGAACGGTTTTCGCCCTGCGCATTGTTCAGTTCGGTAA
>JAIRXI010000103.1 GCA_031268395.1 Tannerella sp.
CGGAATGGCAATTCCACCGTCATCCATATAAATTTCCCGTCCGCCACGGAATAGCACGGCGTAGCTGTCCGGCGGCAGCAGGCTGTCCGGCAGCGCTGTCGGCCTGCCATCATAAACGAACGACCACCCTTTCAGGGAAACCGGGCTTCCGGAAGCATTATAGATTTCCACGTATTCCGTCTCGGGGAATGCGGTCAGTCCGACCGGATTCGCCATGATTTCGCTAATCAGCACATCGCCCGGCTGCGACGGGTCTTTGGGCGAGTTGGCCGATCCGGGCGTACCGCCGCGCGGATCGCAGGACAGATACCAGTTGCCTGCCTCATCCCGCTCCCACGACCGGGCGGCCAGGGCCGCAGCATAGTCGACGGAATAAATCACCATACCGGCGGAATTGACTAATTGCAGTGATTTCCCGTCATTGGCCAGAGCTGCGGGGAAGGTTGCTGTCGGAATGGCAACTCCTCCGTCATCTACATGAATCTCCCGTCCGCCGCGGAACAGCACGGCATAGCCGTCCGGCGGCAGCAGACTGTCCGGCAATGCCGTCGGCCTGCCGTCATAAACAAACGACCACCCGTCCAGCGAAACCGTATCTTCCGAGGTGTTGTACAGCTCTATATATTCCGTTTCGGGCAATGCAATCAGTCCTGCCGGATTCGCCATGATTTCATTGATCAGTATATCTCCGGCAGAAATTTCCTTCGGCAGGGCGGTTAAGCCTGTCGGAAGAATCAAAATGCTGATTATAAAAAGTAAACGTTTCATTGAAATGATTCGTCTAACGTGATTTTCTAAGTCTTAATAAAGTAATGCCACTGCCAACTTTGTTTTTTTAGCGGACAGAAAAATGTCCGTTACCATTTTTTTTATACATTTGCACGCTCATTTTGTGGCGATTGAATCCACAAAAGAAAAAAGTTCAATATTAAGGCCGTAAAGATATAAATAAAATAGTGCCGTTTCAAAAATTAAATATTAAAAATGACAGTAGCAATTGTAGGAATAAGTGGTGCAGTGGGACAGGAATTGCTGCGCGTGTTGGAAGACCGGAATTTCCCGGCCGATGACTTGAGGCTGTTCGGTTCGGCCCGGAGTGCGGGACGCAGTTATGCGTTCCGGGGGAAAGCGTACAGGGTGAACGAATTGAAACAGAATGACGACTTCAAAGGCGTGCAGATAGCATTTACATCGGCCGGGGCGGGAACCTCAAGGGCCTTTGCCGGGACCATTACGAAACACGGTGCGGTGATGATTGACAATTCCAGTGCGTTTCGCATGGACGGCGACGTGCCGCTGGTGGTACCCGAAGTCAACCCGGAAGATGCGTTGACACATCCGCGCAGCATCATCGCCAATCCGAACTGTTCTACCATCCAGATGGTCGTTGCCTTGAAACCGCTTGAAACACTGGCGCATATCAGGCGTATTCATGTGGCTACCTATCAGTCGGCTTCAGGCGCCGGAGCCGCCGCTATGGACGAATTAATCGCCCAGAACCGACAATGGCTCGACGGCTCGACGCCGAAAGCGGAGAAGTTTGCCTTTCCGCTGGCATATAACGTGATTCCCCATATCGACATTTTCACCGATAACGGATACACGAAAGAGGAAATGAAAATGCATAACGAAACGCGGAAAATCATGCACTCGGACGTTGCCGTCAGCGCCACATGCGTACGTGTACCTGTGTTGCGGGCACATTCGGAAGCCATCTGGATAGAAACCGAACGCCCCCTGTCGGTCGAGGAAGCCCGTGTTGCGCTTGAACAGGCAGAAGGCATTGAGGTGCAGGACAATCCGACGGAAAAGTCCTACCCGATGCCGCTGTTCGCTGCCGAAAAAGACCCGGTATACGTAGGGCGTATCCGGAAAGACATTTCAAATCCAAACGGGCTTTCGTTCTGGTGTGTCAGCGACCAGATCAGAAAAGGCGCTGCCCTGAATGCCGTCCAGATTGCCGAATACCTGATTAAAACGGGTAATATCCAGGCCCGGGAGACAGCCTGAGCTGTCATTGCTGCATTCCGTTTTCTACCAACATTCCCTCCCTGCCGGGACGGGCCACAGTGCATTGCGGGCCGTTTTTTGCCGGCAGGCCCTCCCGGACACGCGGGGAAGTGTCTAATGGACGTTTTGGGTTTATTTCCAGACAGCTCCTTACTTCAGGTCCTTCATCTGCGACGAAATTCGGCACAGATGATGGCGGTGGCGAGCGCCACGTTCAGCGATTCGGCGCCGGTGCGGGACGCCGGCCAGGGAGGGATGCGGAGCCGCGTGTCGACCAGGGCTTCGACAGACGGGCGGATGCCGTTTCCTTCGTTGCCCATGACAAGGATGCCGTTGGGGGAAAGAGGCGCCTCGTAAAGGCTGTCGCCCTCCGTGAACGCGCCGTATCGCGGAGCCGTCCGGCGGTCATTCAGAAAGATTTCAAGTGCTGCATAATGCACGCCGACGCGCGCCGGTGCACCCATGGAAGCCTGTATGGCTTTCGGCCCGAAGGCGTCGGCGGTGTCCGGGCTGCAGACGACGTGTTCGATGCCGAACCAGTCGGCCAGCCGAAGGATCGTTCCCAGGTTGCCGGGATCCTGCACGCCGTCGAGCGCCAGGATCAGCCCGTTGGCCGGATCCGCTTCCTCCAGGCCGGGCGCCGGACGCCTGAAAACGGCCAGCACCTGTTGCGGCGATTTCAGCAGACTGACTTTCCGGATGTCTCCCTCCTCCGCCACCTCCAGCGTCTTTGCCGGCAGATGGCCCTGCGTCGCCATCCACGACGGCTCGGCCAGCATCCATTCGCATTCGAGCGCCCCGACCAGTTCGCTCACCAGCTTGTTGCCTTCCGCCACAAAGAGCTGTTCCCTGTCGCGGTTTTTTTTCATTTCCAGCGAATGTATCCACTTTATTTTTGCCTTGCTTACCATCGCCTAAAGATACAGTGTAAGGTCTGTCAACACCCGTGTCAAACCTTTCGGACAGGAGGAAGAAGCTGTAATCTCAGCGCTGTTTCTCGCCTCTGGCGGCGCATATTTATTCTCATTATCGCTCATGCGCTCACCTTATATTGCTTTGAATTTGACCGTTTTTTTTTGAAGGAGTCATGATTTTCTCGCGAATCAGGGCAAACTGAGCAGTAAGCTCTTTCAGCTTCTTATTACATTCTTCAAGTGATTTGTCCTGTTCCATTTTTGAGCTAAACCACTCCGGCATATTCAAAATTTCCACTCTCGACTTGCCATTTTTTCCATCGGGAATATGGCGAAACCCAATACCGCTATTATCCTCGGCGATTCCTTCGGCCCCGTTTATGTTCCAGCCTTTGAGCCTGTTTTTTATATTTACCTTCATTCTGCCTGTTTTGAAAAGCCAAAAGTACGGGAAATAATTTATTTGGCGTATTTTTGTGGACTGAAAAAAATGGTGCAGTGAAGAAAACAGTCTGTCTTTTATGGTTTGCGGGTTGGATGGCATGTATCCTTTCATGCCGCACGACGAAATTTGTGGGCGACGGCGAATATCTGCTGGACAGGGTGTCGATCAGGGTGGACAGCAGCCGGGTCCGGCCCGGCGACCTGAAACCCTATCTCAGGCAGCAGCCGAACTACCGGATTTTCGGCCTCCTGAAATGGCCGCTATACGTGTATAACTGGTCGGGACGGAACGAAAAGAGCTGGCTGAACCGGGAACTCCGCCGGCTTGGAGAACCGCCCGAAATCGTGAACGACACGCTGACACGCCAGTCGCAGACCGAGTTTAAACGCTATCTGGTCAACAAGGGCTATCTTCAGGCCGAAGTTTCCGCGTCGGTGAATACCGTCTCGCGAAAAAAAGCGGCCGTAAGCTACCATGTCACTCCGAACGAGCCATACCGCATCCGGCAATACCGGATAAGCATCGACAATCCGCAGATCGACAGCATTGTCCGCCTGGAAGCGCCGCGACCGTCGCGGCTCTCCTCCCTCTTTCACTCGGCCGAAGAATTTACCCCGCTTGTGCAGACGGGCGACCTGTTTGACCGCGACCTGCTGAACAAGGAGCGGCAACGCATCACGAAACTGCTGCGACGCAGGGGATACTATGCCTTTAACCATGATGCGATCCGCTTCACGGCCGACACCGTCGAGGGGCGCCGGGTCAACCTGGAAATGACGCTGAAATCCCCGCCTGCAGACGATCCCGCGGCAGAACGGACCTGCCGGCCCTATTACATTCACCGGGTGCGCATCATGGCCGGATACGATCCCCTGAACCCGGAGAAGAACATGCCGAAAGATTCGGTGCGGAAACGGGATATCGGGATTTTCTACCTGGAAAAGGAGCAGACCCTCCGCCCCGACGTCCTGCTGCACAAGTGCTACATCACGCCCGGCATGTTGTACAGCGAGCGGAACGTCGAACAGACCTACAATGCGCTGATGACCCTGCGCACGCTGCGCTACGTGAACATCCGCTATGACGAGTTTGAAGAAAACGACACGCTGAAGCTGAACTGCACCATCCTCACCACGCCGGAGAAGACGCAGGGCGTCGGCGTCGAAGTGGAAGGCACCAATTCGTCCGGCGATTTCGGCTTTGCCTCCGGACTGAATTACCAGCACCGGAACCTGTTCCGGGGTTCGGAACTGTTCTCGGCCAAAATCCGGGGCGCTTACGAGGCCATTTCGGAGACAAGAGGCTCGGGCGGGGGCAACTACTGGGAATATTCCGGCGAGGCGTCCGTCCTGTTCCCCTCGTTCCTGTTCCCCTTTGTCAGCCTTGACTTCCGGCAGAAACTGCGCGCTACGACGGAGTTGAAGCTGAGCTACGACCATCAGCGGCGTCCGGAATACCGGCGGGAAATCCTTTCGGGAGGCTGGAGCTACATCTGGCAGAACCGCGCCAGTTCCCTCGAACGCCATACGCTGAAACTGCTGGACGTGAACTATATTCATCTTCCCTACATTGATCAGTCGTTCAAGGATTCGCTGCCCGGCCTGTCCACGCTCTATAATTACAACGACCTGTTTATTTTCGGCTCCGGTTATACGTATTCCTTCAACAATTACGACCCGCTGAAACGCGGCCGCGACACGTATTCATTCCGGCTGTCCGTCGAACTGGCCGGCAACATGCTCTACGGGCTGTCCAGCCTGTTCGGTGCGGACAGGGACGCCTACGGCCGCTACAAACTGCTCGGCCTCCATTATTCGCAGTTTGTAAAGGGCGATATCGACTTTGCCCGGAGCCTCATCATCGACGAGCGCAATTCCCTGGCCGTGCATCTGGGCTGGGGGATCGGCTATCCGTACGGAAATGCAAAGGAACTGCCTTTTGAACGGCGTTACTTTGCCGGCGGAGCCAACAGCAACCGGGGATGGTCGATACGGTCGTTAGGCCCGGGCAGCATGCCGGTGACCGACCGGACAACGTTCGTCAACCAGGTGGGCGACATCCGCCTGGACGCCAATATCGAATACCGTTCCAAACTGTTCTGGAAACTCGAACTGGCAGCCTTCATGGACGGCGGGAATATCTGGACCGTCCGGACCTACGACTACCAGCCGAACGGAAGATTCGACTTTACCCGCTTCTACAAAGAGATTGCCGCATCCTGCGGCCTGGGCGTCCGGCTGGACTTCGACTATTTCCTCATCCGTTTCGACACGGGCATGAAAGTCTACAATCCCCAGGAAACGGGCCGCCTGAAATGGGCGGTCCTGTATCCGGGACGGCAAGACCAGTTTGCCTGGCACTTTGCCGTCGGCTATCCGTTCTGACACGTCTGTTTTTGATTTTTTTTATCCGCTCATAAAAAATCTCCGAAAAACAGTTCCGGTGGTATGCTTTTTTTGGCTACTTTTGTGCAACGAACAAATAACATGTATGATGAAGAAAAAAATCAGTATAAATGCCATTGGCCGCTGTCTGATAACGGCTTTTGCGCTTTGGTTTGCAACAGGATGCGAGGATATTACACCCGTATTGACCGAAGGAAAGGTCGACATCGTCGAATCACTGCTGGACATCGGTCTGAAAGGATATGCCATTGATTCCGTGTATACGGAATTTGAGTTCTACCGGGGAGCGACCTCGCGGATTACGGGTTTCCGCAAAGGCATCATCCGTCATGAAAACGGGGCGGTTCAGTCCATACAGTGGAGCAGTACGTCGCCCACGGTGGTATACGGCGGAAGCTATATCCACTACTCCCACGAGGGTATCCAAAGCGACATTATGCTGAATGCGTACGGTTTTGCGGACGATGTGACGAACAGGCACAGCGACGGCAGCCTCCAGTCCCGCATGGTGTATACGTACGATGCGGCGGGGCGCTTGCTGTACGTCCGCGTGGAACGTCCCGGACTGGAGCCTGTGTATGAGGCTTACGAATATGGAGACGATGCCATTTTGATCATAGAAGAAGGCATTGTCTACCCGATTCCCCTGTCCGTCCGGGACGGGAACAGTACGGTTAAGCAGGAGAATGCCGGATATATATGCGACGTGCTGAGGTTCGGGACTTCTCCGCTGACCCGGTACATCATCATTCCGGACCTGTACTACCAGGGAATTTACGGTACGCCCGTCAAGTATCTGCCGGCCGGGATGATTGAGGTCAGAGACTCCGGGAATGGCGTCCAGTCCGCCATTACGCGTGTGGGAAACAGCCATTTCTTTTACCACTGAAAGATCGCCTGTCTCCGGCGCAGCAAAGTGTTGTTGGAGGCACGCGGATGACGCGGATATTAAACCCGACATGTCCATTAGACACTTCCCCCCGTCGTGTCTAATGGACATGTTGGGATAAATACACACTTCCCCCGTTCATCGTTCATAGAAGACGGGTTGACGGGCGGATATTCCGTTTGCTGCCTGCCGGCCGTCTTCTCTTCCGGACACGACGGGAAGTGTCTAATGGACACTTCGGGTTTGTCCATTGGCGTATCATCCGTTATCGG
>JAIRXI010000388.1 GCA_031268395.1 Tannerella sp.
CGACAAAACGGGCAAGGAAATCATCCCGTTGAAATATGATTTCGCTGGAGGCTTTTCCGAAGGGCTTGCCTGTGTAGGTCTCAATGACGAATACGGCTATATCGACAAAACGGGCAAGGAAATCATCCCGCTAAAATATGGTCCTTTTGTAGGGAATTTTTCCGAAGGGCTTGCCTATGTAAGTCTCAACGGCGAATTGTTTTATATCGATAAAAAAGGCAATCGGGTAAACTGACAGGTCCGAAGGGAGACTGGAATAATTGGCCGGATTGACGGGACTGCCTTTGCACACCCGTCCCGGAAGGATGGAATGGTCGGGGAAACTTTCCGACACATCGGGAACGCCAAAGATTCAATGAGCCGGTCCATTTGCTCACAGATCCATTCTCCCTTCCTTCTGCGGTCCTCTCTGCGTCAATCAGCGGATACGGCAGGCCGCCCGGCTGTGGTTCGGGCGGTTTTCGGCGGACAGGTCCATGCGGCTGCCCGGCAACTGCCGGTACGGAAGAAATATTCCCCGGCAGAACGGCCCTGTTCTGAAATGTTTCCGTATTTTTGCTCCCGCTATTTTTTTATACTCCGCGCGGGACCGTTTTGTGAGATACGGATAGCGGAAGGCCGGCTGCCACCGGCGAACGTCGTGAAACCATCCGCCCACCGTGCAGTTCGGATAGCCCTGCTTCGTGTCCGCAACTCATCGTAATGACGGCGGCGGAAATTTCACCGGTAACGATTCCGCCTGCTGCTTTCTGCTGCCTGCATCACACAAAACGACTCCGCGCAACGTATGGAAAAGTAGCAGAAACCATATAAAGAGTGATGATTATGAATAAAACAATGATTCTTTTTCTCCTGTGCATCCTGATGAGCGCATGTGGCAACAGGCAGGCAGTGCGGCAGGAGCCTGTCTCCGATTTCGTCGACCCGTTCATCGGCGCGAGTACGAACATTCACGCCGCGGGTGCAAGCCACGGACTGGGCAAGACCTTTCCCGGAGCAGCGTCGCCGTTCGGGATGGTGCAGGTCAGCCCCAACACGATTACCGGCGGCGACAATGGCTGCGGTTACAGTTACGAACATACCACCATCGAAGGCTTCGCCATGACGCAGATGAGCGGGGTAGGGTGGTATGGCGACCTGGGCAATTTCCTGACCATGCCCTCGACCGGCAAACTCAACGTGGTTGCCGGAAAAGCGGAACATCCTGAAAACGGCTATCGTTCGCGGTACGACAAGGCGTCCGAAACGGCCAAAGCAGGCTACTATTCCGTCGACCTGACCGACTATGGCATCCGCGTGGAAGCTACCGTTGCGCCTCATGCCGGCATGTTGCGCTTCACTTATCCCGAAAGCGCTGCTTCGCGGATACAGATCGACCTCGCGCGACGCGTGGGCGGCACGTCGACATGGCAAACGGTGCGCATCGTCGACGACCATACCATCGCCGGACGCATGGAGTGTACGCCCGACGGAGGCGGATGGGGCAACGGCAGCGGAAAAGCGCTGTATACCGTACACTATTATGCGCAATTCTCGAAACCGCTGAAAAACACGGGCGTGTGGAGCGCCGACATCCCCGACGGACAGGTGCGCCGCCGCGAAGAAGTGTGCAGCGAAGCGTATCAGCAGATTGTTGCCGCTTCGCAAATCATCCGCAACGTCAGGGAATACGAAGGAAAACATCTCGGCTTTTTCACCGAGTTTGAGACCTCCGCCGGCGAACAGGTACTGATGAAAACCGGCATTTCGTTCGTCAGCGAGGAAGGGGCGCAGAAAAATCTTGCGGCAGACATCCCGCAATGGGACTTTGACGGGGTGCGCGAACAGACCCGCAAACGCTGGGACGACGCCCTGGGACGCATCACCGTGACCGGCGGCACGGACGCGCAGCGGACCATCTTCTACACCGCCCTGTATCACACAATGATCGATCCGCGCATGTTCAGCGACGCAGACGGGAAATACGTCGGCGGCGACCGGAAAATCCATACGGCAGACTCGTTCCGCAAACGGACGGTTTTCAGCGGCTGGGACGTCTTCCGAAGCCAGATGCCGCTGCAAACGATCATCTCGCCCGACGTGGTGAACGACATGATCAACTCCCTCGTCACCCTGGCCGAAGAAAGCGGCGAAGGATACCTCGAACGCTGGGAGTTCATGAACGCATACAGCGGCTGCATGTTGGGCAATCCCGCCATATCGGTCATTGCCGACGCATACGCCAAGGGCATCCGCGGGTTCGATACGGAAAAAGCATGGAAATACGCCGAGGCGACGACCGAACGTTTCGGCAACGGCAAGCGCGGACATTCGGGCAGCATCTCGTCCACCCTCGAACATGCCTACACCGAATGGTGCATGGCAGAGCTGGCGCGACAGCTGAGCAAGACAGCCGAACGGGAAAAATACCTCAAGCTCTCGCAGTCGTACCGTAACATCTGGGATGCCGACGAGATGCACTGGTTCCGTCCGCGGCAGGACGATGACTCCTTTGCCCCCCTGCCTCCCGGCGGACGCTTGCAGCAGGACTACGGCTGCGCCGAATCAAGCCCCTGTCAGCAAGGCTGGTTCGTGCCTCACGACATCAGCGGAATGGTCGAACTGATGGGCGGCCGCGAAGCCACAGTCGCCGACCTCGACAGCCTGTTTGCCAACACGCCCGACGACATGCTGTGGAATAATTACTACAACCATGCCAACGAACCGGTACATCACATACCCTTCCTCTACAACCGCCTCGGCGAGCCGTGGAAAACGCAGCGCTGGTCGCGTTTCATCTGCGAACATGCCTACAGGACGGGCGTCGAAGGACTGGTCGGCAACGAAGACGTCGGGCAAATGTCGGCCTGGTATGTGCTGGCGGCGAGCGGGATTCATCCCGTATGTCCGGGCGAGGTGCGCTACGAACTGGCGTCCCCGCTGTTCGACCGCATTGTCTGGAACCTTCCCGGCGGGAAGACCTTCACGGTGGACGTGTCCGACAATTCTCCGGAAAACGTCTACATACAGTCGGCCAGACTGAACGGTCGGCCGTATAACCGCTGCTACATCAACCACGCCGACATCGCGAACGGCGGTACGCTGGAACTGGTCATGGGCAACAGCCCGAACAGGGAATGGGGGATGGAAGAATAGCCATAATCTCAACATGTCCATTAGCTGTTTCCCCTGTCGTGTCCGAAAGACGCCCTGCCGGTAAAACGGCCCGTCCCGGCCAGGGACGGCATGTTGGTAAAAAAGGGAACACGGGGAACACCACCCGTCCCGGCTGGGACGGAATGTGGTCGGAACGGCCTTATTTGGCGCAGGGCAAGACAGGCGGATGGACACAGCCCCGGCAGGTGTCCGCCGTGCCCTGTTTTTCGTCCACATTCCGTCCCGGCCGGGACGGGCCTTCATGAACGATGAACGATGAACGGGGGCATTGCGTATTTATAACCTGAGTTCGGGATAAGGATAAGCCCGTCAGGGCTTGCATATCAATAGAAAACGGTTCCCGTACATAAAAAGAACGCCGCAGGTGTTCAACCCCTGACGGGGTTGCGGCAGAGACGG
>JAIRXI010000140.1 GCA_031268395.1 Tannerella sp.
ACTCATCCTATTGAATGAATCATTCATCCTATTGAATGGAAGACTCATCCTATTGAATGAATCGCTCATCCTATTGAATGGAAGACTCATCCTATTGAATGGGTCTTCCATCCTAATGAATGGAAGAGTCATCCTAATGAATGAATCTTCCATCCAAATGAACGGGTCTTCCATCCGAAAGCCACGTGGTGAAATTGGATTTGTGACGGGGCGGTCTCAAAAGTTCCGATTCGTCATTGCGAGATCCTACCCCAGCTTCGCCGGGGGGAAAAAGGGAAAAAGACGAAAAAAAACGGTCGGTTAATATGCGCAATCAATTGTTCTGTTTTCCGTCATTGCGAGATCCCAACCCGTCATTGGCAGGAACGAAGCAATCGCCGATACACGCAGGGATTGCTTCGTTCCTCGTAATGACGACGGAATTTGGCTTTTGAGACAGCCCCTTCATTAATGATGAATGATGAACGGGGGCATTGTGTACATGTCCATTAGACACTTCTCCTGTCGTGTCCGGAAGAGAAGACTGCCGGCAGGCACAAAACGGCCCGCAACGCAATATGGCCTGTCCCGGCCAGGGACGGAATGTTGGTAGAAAAGGGAACACGCGGAACACCACCCGTCCCGGCTGGGACGGAATGTGATCGGAGGGGCATTGTTTCGCGCGGGGTATGACAGCGGATGGACACAGCCCCGGCATCTGTCCGCCGTGCCCCATTTTCCGTCCACGTTCCGTCCCGGCCGGAATAATATGATCGCTGTCTGATGCACATGTATATACTTCCTGAGGGAATACCGGACACCTCTCACCTCAGCCTCCAGACAGGGCGGCGGGTCGGCATTACTTGTAGAAGGTTTTTTCAAAGGCGGAGAAGGCTTCCCTGCCCCGTATGATCCGGTGCCAGATGCCTGACATGAAACCGCATCCGTACCCCGTCAACTGTATGCAGGAAGCGACAACGGCCAGGATGCCGACCCGGGGGCTTTTATTCCGCAACGTTGCGTCGATGAAGACCAGGACGGCATAGAGCAGCAACGGAATCAGACTCCATACGCAGAAAAAACTCATGCCCAACAGGCAGCATGTTCCCAGCGTGAACAGGGTCGGCAAGAGGTGTACAGGTTTCAGGGAACGGGGATGTTTCCTGTACAGGTTGATGCGGGCTATGCCGGAATTGTAGACCTGGCGGTAGAATTTTTTCCAGTCCGTACGGCGTTTGTGGTACACCCACGCGGTCGGAAACAGGCAAACCTTGTATCCGGCTTCATATATCCGGATGCTGAAGTCTATGTCCTCGCCGAAACGCATCTTTGAAAAACCGCCCAGTTCGTCATACACTTTCCTGCGGATCCCCATATTGAAACTGCGGGGATAATACCTGTCCAGTTTCTTCTTCCCTCCCCGTATGCCGCCGGTTGTGAAAAAGGATGTCATCGAGTAGTTGATGGCTTTCTGGAGGTCTGTAAAGTGGTCGGAGGCGCTGTCCGGCCCCCCGAAGGCATCCGCGTCTTCCCGGCTCAACGCTGCCGATACGGCTTGCAGATAGCCGGGCGGCAGGATGCAGTCGGAATCCAGCACAATCAGGTAGTCCCCGGAGGCCTTTGTCGCTCCGTAATTGCGGGCCTGACCGGGGCCTCCGTTGGGGATGCGGAAGTAGGCGACGGGCAGGCGGCCGGCATACGCCCGGACGATTTCTTCGCACGGGACGGCGGAACCGTCCTCCACGATAATCACCTCCATCTCCTTTACGGTCTGGAGCGTGATGCTTTCCAGCAGTTCCGCCACTTCGTCCGGGCGGTTGTATACCGGTACAATCAGGGAAAAGGAGATCGCGCGGTCGATCGGTTCGGGGAGTGGCATACGTTGTTCAGTTCGCGTTATTTACCAGTTTCAATTCCCGGATCAGGCGCGGACACCGGCCCCACTTGTCGATGATGTAGAGCACGTAGCGGATGTCTACTCCGATACAGCGCTGCAGGTCGGGTTCAAAGGCGATATCGCCGCTCATCGCCTCCCAGTTGCCGTCGAACGCCAGGCCGATCAGGCGGGCATGACGGTCAAGAATCGGACTGCCCGAATTGCCGCCGGTGATGTCGTTGTTGGTCAGGAAACAGACCTGCAATTCCCCTTTCCCGTTGGCATAGGGGGCGAAGTCGCTGCTTTTGAGCAGGCGGATGAGTTCCGGCTGTACCCGGAACTCGTCGTTCGTCGCGTCTTCCTTTTCCAGCACGCCCTTTTCGGTTGAATAGTATTCATACCATGTGGCGTCGAACGGACGGTATCCGCCGATGGAACCGTAGCTCAGGCGCATGGTGAAATTCGCGTCCGAATAGAAATTCCGCTCGGGATGCATTTCCTTCAGCCCGGTCAGGTAGAGCCTTTCGCCCTTGTCGATGTCGTTGCCGGCCGACTGGGTCTGGCGCTGGAGGTCGTACAGGGAGAAAAGAGCGGACAGATACAGGTCCATGGCAGGGTCTTTCTTCATCGCCCTGTCATACGCCTTTCGGTCTTTCAGCAGGATGGAGACGTTCTCATACGACAGCATCTTCGATTTTTTAAATACGTCGGCGGCATACCTGTCGTAGTCGCCCTTGTATTTCCGGTCTGCCTCTCCGTAAACCTCCGGCAGGTAAGCCGCCGGAATGCGCTGCTTGACGATTTTCATCATGGCGGCCAGCACCTTTTGGTCTACGGACGGTTCGTAGTCATTGAAAAACGGCCGGAAGCGGGAAGTCAGTTCTTCTTCAATTTCTTCCGGGGAACTGTGTTTCATATCCACGCTACTCACCATACGCGCCAGGCGGAAAATCTCCGCTCCGCCGGCAAAGGCCTCCAGCAGACAGGTCGTGTACTGCTGATATTCATTGGTAGAAGTATATCCTTTCTCCAGCAGGTTCAGCACCTCGCCATAGCTGGCTTTCCGTGCGGGCGTCTGTTCCGTCCATGCGGCGAATGCCGTCTCTTCGGCCTTTTTCCGTTCGATGATGCCCAGGTTGGCCAGGCCGCGGTTCATGCCGATTGAGTTTTTCCAGTAATTGGCGCTGCCGGCATATTTGGAGGCATACTTGATGCGGACGGCGTCGCTGGCATGCATGGCTTCTTTCCAGATATCCTGCTTGATTCCGCGCACTTCGATACGCGGCTTGTTGCTGTTTTCGATGCGCTGTTCCACGCCCCACGAACAGAGATGGCGTTCGGTACTCCCCGGGAAGCCCAGCGTCATGGCAAAATCCCGGTCTCCGTAGCCCTGGAGAGAGACTTCGGCCACATATTGCGGGCGGTAGGGCCGGTTATCAGGGGCATATTCCGCCGGCCGGTTGTCGGCGCCGGCATACACGCGAAAAACGGAAAAGTCGCCCGTATGGCGCGGCCACATCCAGTTGTCCGTGTCTCCGCCAAACTTGCCTACCGAGCCGGGAGGCGCAAAGACAAGGCGTACATCACGGAAGACGTCGTAAATCACCAGGTAGTATTTGTTGTTGCGATAGAAGGGAATCACCTCGGCAGAAAGGAACTCGTCCGTCCCGACAGAGTCGCAAATGGCCTGGCCAATAGAATCGGCCATTCCGATGCGTCTGTATTCGTCGTCGACAGCGGCTATTTCCGGCAGGATCCGGTCGCTCACGTCGACGGTCTTTTTCAGGTAACGGACGCTCAAGTCCGTGACCGGCCGTTCTTCCGACTGGTTCTGGGAGACAAAACCGTCATTCAGGTAATCGTGGTCGACGCTGCTCAGCCGTTGAATGGATCCGAATCCGCAATGATGGTTCGTGAAGATCAGCCCTTCGTCAGAGACGGTGATTCCCGTACAGCCGCCGCCAAAAATGACGACTGCATTCGCCACGCAGGGCAGGGAATCGTTATACAACTGTTCAAAGGACGAACTGAACCCCAGTTCTTTCATTCGCGCCATGTTTTGCGCATTCAGTTCCTTCAATAACCACATGCCCTCGTCGGCACGCGCGGAATGCATCCCGGCCAGCAGCAACAAGGCTGCCACGCCAGCTTTTTTCATTTGTTTCATCTGTTTCTTCTCGTTTTTATTTATTTATTTGGTTGGAATATTTTTCTCTTCATCCGCTCCAGGCAGGAAGCCATGCAGGGTATTTCCCGCAGCGGAAGGTCTCTTTTGACGATAAACCCGGCCAGGAAGAGCCACAGCACGGTACGGTACACCAGTCGCAGACAGCTGTTTTCGATAGACGGGCACATGCCGGCCACGTACAGTCCGCCGACAAGCAGCCCGTACAGCCCGGCCGAACGCAGGTCGTAGGCGATCGGATATTTTTTCTGTCCCGTGAAATAGGAAAGCATCATCATCAGCAGGTTGCTTGCAAACGAAGCCCAGGCACAGGCCATAAAACCGTAGCGCGGCACGAAGAGGAGGATCATCGCCACGGTCACCAGGCAGCCCGCCACGGAAAAACGGGCGCCCCAGATCGTCCGGTCGGTCAGTTTGTACCACACAGACAGGTTGAAGTAGATCCCGTAGAACAGTTCCCCCAGCATGACCACCGGGATAACGCCCAGTCCCGGGTAATACGCCGGTCCCACGAAATGCTTCAGCACGTCGATATAAAACATCACTCCCAGAAAGAGCATCAGCGAGCAGATGATAAAGTATTTCATCACCCTTGCATACGCCTGCCGGTTGTCTCCTTCCCTGTTTTTTGCGAAAATGAACGGCTCATAGGCATAGCGGAAAGCCTGGATGAACATCACCATCACCACGGCAATCTTGAAACATGCGCCGTAGATGCCCAGCTGGGCGCTGGCATGAGCCTTGTCTTCAAACAGGAAGGGATACAGGATTTTGTCGGCGCTCTGGTTGAAAATCCCGGCGACGCCCAGGCAGAGGACGGGAAAGGAATAGGCCAGCATCCGTTTCAGCCGCTGCCAGTCCATTTTCGCGCGCAGCCCCGGCCACATGTCCGGCAACAGCAGGAAAAAGACCGCCGCGGATGCAATGGCGTTGGATACAAAGATGTAGCCCACTCCATAGCCCGGCCGGTAGAACCACTCCACCCACGCCGGATGCAGGCGGTAGAGCCACGGGCAAATCAGCAGGAAAAAAAGGTTCAGGACAATCGTCAGGCCGATATTCAACAGTTTGATGGCCGTAAAACGGAACGCCCTGCCGCGGTAGCGCAGGCAGGCGAACGGGATGCAGCAAAAGGCATCGACGGCCACAATGCCGGCGATCATTCCGATATATTCCGGATGGGCGCCGTAGCCCGTCGCATGGCTAAGCGGCCGCAGAAACAGCAGGCAGGCCGTCAGAAAGAGGGTAGAAGTGAATGCCGTACTGTACAGCGCCGTGCCGTATACCCGCATCGGCTCGGTTTCCTCCCTTTTGTTGACAAAACGGAAAAAGCCCGTCTCCATGCCATACGTCAGTATAACCAGCAGCAGCGCCGTCCATCCGTACAGGTTTGTGACGGCGCCATATTCTCCGGTATTTTCCAGCACGCGCACATACAAAGGGACCAGCAGCCAGTTCAACAGGCGCCCGATGATGCTGCTCAATCCGTAAACAGCCGTGTCTTTTGCCAGTCGTCCGATTCCTTCCCCCATACCTTAATGTTAGAACAGGAGACCCTGCCCGGCAGCCGCACCTCCGGGAGTCTTTCCCAGGTGTTCGTATGCCAGTATGGTCACTTCGCGTCCCCGCGGAGTACGTTTGATAAACCCCTCCTGAATGAGGAACGGCTCGTACACTTCTTCCAGCGTACCGGCGTCTTCACCCAGCGCCGTGGCAATCGTCGTGATGCCGACCGGCCCGCCCTGAAACTTGTCTATAATCAGGGTCAGTAATTTATTGTCAATCTGGTCCAGTCCGTAGCGGTCGATATGCAGCGCCTCCAGCGCATAGCAGGAAATGGCCCTGTCAATGCGCCCGTTGCCTTTTATCTGCGCAAAATCGCGCACGCGGCGCAGCAGGGCATTGGCCACGCGCGGCGTTCCGCGGCTGCGCCCGGCAATTTCGCGAGCGGCATCCGGGTCGCAGGCAACGTTCAGGATGCTGGCGCTGCGCAGCAGGATGTTCGTAAGCGTCTGGACATCGTAATATTCCAGATGCAGGTTAATACCGAAGCGTGCGCGCAGTGGACCGGTCAGCAGTCCGCTGCGGGTAGTCGCGCCAATCAGCGTAAAGGGTGCGAGGTCAATCTGGATGGAGCGTGCGCTCGGGCCTTTGTCGATCAGGATGTCGATGCGAAAATCCTCCATGGCCGAATAGAGATATTCCTCCACAATGGGGCTTAGGCGGTGTATTTCGTCGATAAAGAGCACGTCGTTTTTTTCCAGCGAGGTCAGCAGCCCCGCCAGATCGCCCGGTTTGTCGAGCACCGGCCCCGAAGTGACCTTGAACCCGACGTCCAGTTCGTTGGAAATGATGTTCGACAGCGTTGTTTTACCCAGTCCCGGAGGGCCATGCAGCAGGACGTGGTCGAGCGCTTCCTTTCGCAGGCGGGCCGCCGCCACAAACACTTTCAGGTTTTCCACCACGGTCGACTGTCCGCTGAAACTCTGAAAAGTAAGAGGTCGCAAAGCATTTTCGTATTCCGACTCTGATTCCGGCTGTTTATTTGCGTGATGTATGTTGAATTTTTCGTCCATAGACTTCTGCATAGCCGCGCAAAGGTAGTAAAAATAGGCGAATATCTTTGGCGTTTAGAATTTTTAGGAACTGTCTGGAAATAAACGTCACACATTTATCGGAGCTGTTTTTTGCGGGACGAAGCCCGCAAATGCACGCATACCGGGGTATGCAAGCATTTTCGGGCTGAAGTACGGTAAAAAAACAGAACGGTAACTGTAACGTTTATTTCCAGACAGTTCCTTAGGCCAACTCTTTCCCGCGGTACGGGGAAAACGGCCGTGTGTAACCTCCGGCAAGCGGGACGGCGAACCGGGTAAAGGCAGCCGGCTGGCGATTAGCGACATGCCATGCGGATCTGTATCCGGAGACGCGGCGGCTCTCCGCAAAGGCTGTCGCAGAAGGTTCGCCTGTTCAGCCATCCGGGTTTATACATTAAATTGTATTTCGTGCGGGCTAAAATCGTGCGTTTAGGGGTGCGAAACAAATAAGTAATGCGAAATAAATAACAGGTAACCGTATGCTGATGTATCACCCGTCCGTTCAGTCACGCAAAACAACTCATTGTTCCCCCCGCATCGCAAGGCGCTTCTCCGGCATTGCAGGATAGCGCACGGTGCGCCGTCATTGCGACTGCGAGGAACGAAGCAGGAAGCAATCGCCGAAACACGCAG
>JAIRXI010000145.1 GCA_031268395.1 Tannerella sp.
TCTGGGGCCATCAGCAGATCAGTTATTATCTGTTACTGATGATTCTGGTACTGGCCGCCGTTTACCTGGTGTACGCGATAAGGGAACATACGCTTCCGGATTATTTCAAGTCTTCGGCGCTGCTGATTGTCGTGGCCGCGCTGGCCATTGCGCCGGAAGCAGGGCGACTGATTTCCACGGCCGACTATACGAAAGATACCATGCGCGGCGGCGCCGTACTGCAAAACAATACGGAAGAGGAAAAAACGTCTTCCGGTCTGGACATTGACTATGCCTTTCAGTGGAGTTACGGAAAGGGAGAAACGATGACCCTGCTCATCCCGAATTTCTACGGGGCAAGTTCGCATTACAATATCGGAACCGGTTCCGAATGTTACAGGCTGCTGCAGCCGACGGGTCAGGCCGCCCAGTTCTGCAAACACGCTCCGGCATACTGGGGCGATCAGTCCTTTACCTCCGGGCCGGTATACGCGGGTGCGGTCGTTTGCTTCCTGTTCGTACTGGGACTGATGATTGTGAAAGGCCCGGAAAAATGGTGGCTGCTGGGCGCAACCCTTCTCTCCTTCATTCTGTCATGGGGAAGGCATTTCCCGCTGAACGAATTCCTGTTCCATTACCTGCCGCTGTACAACAAATTCCGCACGCCCTCCATGGCACTGGTCATCGCCGAGGTCACAATGGCCGCCCTGGGAATCCTGGCCGTGAAAACCTTCCTGGAACAGGCCGACAGGCGCAGACTGCTCAGACCCCTCTATATTGCGGCCGGAATCACCGGAGGACTGTGTCTGTTTTACGCATTGCTGGGAGGCGGCGTGATGAGTTTTTCCGCTCCGTCGGATGCCCGTTACCGGGACTTTCCGGAACTGTTGGCCGCGCTGACGGTTGATAGACGAAACCTGCTGATTTCCGACGCCTGGCGTTCCTTCCTTTTCATCGCCCTTGCCGCGGGCGCCCTGTGGTTTTACCTGAAAAAACCATACAAGGCTGTTTGCGCGGTGGGCGTGCTGGGCGTGCTGATTTTTATCGACCTCTGGACGGTCGACAAACGTTTCATTAACTATGACAGTTTTGTCCCGAAGAAAAAAACGCTGGAAATCCTCCCGACCGCGGTCGACCTGCAGATTCTGGAAGACAGGGACACGAATTACCGGGTATTCAATTTGACGGGAGATCCCTTTAACGAATCGCGGACCTCCTTTTTCCACAAGACCATCGGAGGATACAGCCCCGCCAAACTGCGCCGCTACCAGGATATTATTGAGCACCATCTGTCGCAGAACATCAATCCGAACGTGCTGAACATGCTCAACACCCGCTACCTGATTGTTCAGGCGCAGCAGGGGCCACAGGTACAGGTCAATGACAGGGCGCTGGGAAACGCCTGGTTTGTGGACAGGTTGCAGTGGGTCAATTCGCCGGATGAAGAAATTGTGGCATTGACGGACTTCAATCCGGCGGAAACGGCCGTGATTGATGTGGTCTGGAAGGAAAAACTGGCCGGCTGGGAAACGCTGCAGCACGAAAGGGACAGCAGTGCCGTTATCCGCCTGACGGATTATGCCAATCCCGGAAACCTGTTTTATGAGAGCCGCAGTACGATGCCCCGGCTGGCCGTCTTCTCGGAAGTATTCTACAAAACGTGGCATGCCTATATTGACGGCGTCGAGGCGCCCCTGATACGTGTAAACTATATCCTGCGCGGGCTGGCCGTACCGGCCGGGGAACATCGGATTGAATTCAGGTGTGTGGACGAAGTGTATCTCCGGGGAGCCGGCATCTCGCTGATCGCATCTGCCGTTGTGGGGCTTGTGATAGCGTGCTTGTTCGGATATATCCTGTGGATGGCGGTTCAGCAGCTCCGTTCGGAAACAAAACGGACGCTTCCAAAAAACGCCGGGCGATAAACCGGCAAACCGGCACGGGATGTGCAGAGATTTGTGAACGATGAACGGGGCATCGCTCATCTCATTGTCAAATTCACGGTTTTAGCCCGTGTACAGTATATGCCGGCAACCGTGCCGCGTGAAGCATAACGGGGGTGTCCAAATTTTTCGGATACCCCCGTTTTTTGTGTAAGCATCCCCAAATGCACCGTCTTGATTGAGTGAAAAAAATGGATATTGAGTAAGCATTCCGTGTAAGCATTCCGCGAACGCCGTATTTCCCCATATTGTTACAGTTCCGACCTTTGCATCCAAAAACTTATGTGCTCACGGAATGAAAATCATATCCTTTTCGTCGTTATTCCCGGCACGGAATCGAACTCACGCTCAAAATGCCGTTTTCGCATATCGTCTTGTACGAATTGATTCACACCCATTTCTTTGCGGGCTATCCTTAACATTTCATTGAAAGACAGTCGTATCCATTTTCCAGGAAACAGCGGGCAAGTATCCCCGAACCGCAACCGGTTTCCGGTATCCTGCTACATTTACACTTTTTGCCGGTTGATTTTTTTCTCCCTATATTTGCCATCGGTTTAAATGTCGGATCATTCTCTGGTAATGGATATTGGCAATAAACAGTGTTGTGTTATATCCGGGAATTGCGTTTCCGGATTCTTCCAGATACCGGAAGACATGGCAGGGTTATATCGGATAAAATGGGCTAAAAATATGAACCGCTCCGCAGAGAGCACAAAAAAGCAGGGCAAAAATGAAAAGTTTTTATGGAAAACAGGGTGGACAGTCGCAATCCGGCAGGATTCCATCCGTCGTCAATGTCGACGGTCGCAATCCGGCAGGATTCTTACTGTCGTCAATGTCGACGGTCGCAATCCGGCAGGATTCTTACTGTCGTCAATGTCGACGGTCACAATCCGGCGAGATTCCGTCTGTCGTCAATGTCGACGGTCACAATCCGGCAGGATTCTTACTGTCGTCAATGTCGACGGTCGCAATCCGGCGAGATTCTTGCTGTCGTCAATGTCGACGGTCGCAATCCGGCGAGATTCCGACTGTCGTCAATGTCGACGGTCGCAATCCGTCAGGATTCTTGCTGTCGTCAATGTCGACGGTCGCAATCCGGCAAGATTCTTACTGTCGTCAATGTCGACGGTTGGAATCCGGAGAGATTCTCGCTGTCGTCAATGTCGACGGTCGCAATCCGGCGAGATTCCGTCTGTCGTCAATGTCGACGGTTGGAATCCGGAGAGATTCTCACTGTCGTCAATGTCGACAGTCGCAACCCGGCAGGATTCTATCCGTCGTCAATGTCGACGGTGGAAAATCCGGAATAAAAACAGTTGAGACAGACAAATCATACAGTATTAATCAGGGAAAGACAGATAATTTATGAGTATCGTTTTAATTAAACCGAATTTAAGCAGGTACAGCGTTTCCGGACATCTGGAATATCACAAGGTCACATACCTGCTATGTAACAAATATGCCTCCGTCATTCAGGCGCCGGACTTACTCGCAGCCTATCAGAAAAAGGTGGCGCGGGAAGAATCCGTATATGCATGGGTCAGGAGCAGCGAATACACGAAAAGGAAGGCGGAGGCCGACCGCGAACGCGGCGATTTGTACAGCGCCATTGTCGGCCTTGTGCATGTCAATCTGAAAAACCTCGACCTCGCGATTCGCAACGACGCCCGTCATGTCGACAACCTGATGACGAGTTACAGCGACTTGCCACATGCAGGTTACGACTCCAGAACGGCAGGTATCGAAAGCCTTGTCGCCCGCCTGCGCTCGGACGACTATTTCGCTGCCTCGACCGCACTCGGACTTGTCCCGTGGATGGACGGGCTGGAAATGCGGAACAACCTGTTCAAAAGCTATGCCGAAAACACGGCTCAGGAACAGATGGACAAGCCGGACTTCACGGCGCGGACGGCTCGGGGCGAAAGCGACCGCGCCCTGCGGCAAATCACCAGCCGCGTCACGGCGCTGATCAACCTCGGCGAGCCGGATGCATACACCGCCTTTGCCGGAGAGTTCAACACGCTCGCGAACCACTACAATACGCTCACTCACGAGCATTACGGGCGCCTGCATGCCCGCATCGACCTCTCGACCGTGCCGTCGCGGATAGCCTCCGTCGACCCGCAGGCCTTCACCGGCAAGCATGTCTGCATCATCCCCGAAATCAGCCTTGTGCTGACGGACCGGAACGGAGGCGGAACGAAAACCGTCGAACTGGTCTTCACGGAAGACTTCACCGTGTCCTACAAAAACAACATCGGCCCCGGCACCGCGACCCTTGTCATCCGGGGCATCGGTAACTACTCGGGCAAACTGACCACCACCTTCAATATCAACAAAAAAAATGCATGACTTGTGAGAGCAAACAAACTGAAAAGAATCTGTTCCGGACGGAAGAAATGGCTTTCGGCGCTGGCCGGATGCGCAGGTGCAGCGGTGCTCGTCTGCTGTTCGACAAATGGCGAGCCGGAGATTGCGCCTCTCCCTGCGGACCGCGTCCGGATGCACGACCGGTTCTGGCTGCCGCGCCTGCAGCGGCTGGACAGCGTCACCATCCCCCATCTGCTGCGCCGGACCGATGCGGTTGTCAACAACCTGCGTCTTACGGGCGACTTCCTGGCCGGACAGCCGGACAGCCTGCCGGTTTATTTCCCAAATCAGGCTCCGTTTGAAACCTCCGACCTGTACAAGACCCTGGAAACCGTCGCCTGTGCATTGCAGAGGCGTCCCGATCCCGTGCTGGAGGCGCGCATGGATTCCATCATTGAGATTGTGGCCGCTTCGCAGGAACCGGACGGATACATGTATCCGTTTCATACCTGCCATATTCCGGATTCGGCAAGCATGGGACAGCACCCGTACGGTCGCCTCTCCAGCAGCCATGAACTCTACAATGCCGGCCATCTCTATGAAGCGGCCGTTGCCTGCGCCCGGGCTGCCGGCAGGGAAAAACTGCTTCAGGTAGCCGAAAAACATGCGCGCCACGTGCAGCGCGTCTTTTTCGAGGGCGACGCCGGATACAATGGAGGCAAACCGCTCGGTCATATCACCGGGCATCCGGAAATTGAACTGGCCCTGTGCAGGCTGTATCAGTATACCGGCAATGCACTTTACCTGGAAACGGCGCAGCGTCTGCTGGCCATCCGCGGCGTCCATGCGGATACGGCCAGTACGGAATCTTACCGGACGCAGGAACACATCCCGCTCGCCAGGCAGCGCGAACCGGCAGGACATGCCGTCTGCGCCACCTATATTTATACGGGCATGACCAAAGCGGACGCCCTCCGCGGCACGCACGATTACCGCCGGTCGCTGGACTGCATCTGGGAAAACCTCCTGGCCACGCGCATGACCGTCACCGGCGGCCTCGGTTCCGTGCAGCGTATCGAAGGCTTTGGCGATCCATACGAGCTGCCCGACAAAGACACGTATAACGAGACCTGCGCGTCGGTGGGCAACGTGTTCTGGCAGCATGAAATGTTTCTTGCGCGGCGCGACGCCCGGTATCTGGACGCACTGGAATGTTCGCTTTTCAACGGCGCACTGTCGGGTATCAGCCTGTCGGGCGACAGATTTTTTTACATCAATCCGCTGGAGGCAGACGGCGTCGAGCCGTTTTCTCTGGGGAACTGGGGGCGTGTGCCGTGGTTCGGCTGTGCCTGCTGTCCGCCGAATATTTCGCGCATGATCGCCCGAGTCCCCGAATTTATGTATGCCCGTACAGACCGCGACATCTACTGCACGCTGTACGGAAGCAGTACCGCGACCGTACCGCTGGCCGCAGGCGCCGTCCGCCTCGAACAGACGTCGGACTATCCCTTTTCGGGAACGGTCCGGATCGTACTCAACCCCGAAAAGCCGGCGCGCTTTACCCTCCGGCTGCGCATCCCGACATGGGCGGGAGACAGGGAGTTCCTGCCCGGCGGCCTTTATACCTACACTGAAAAGACGGGGAAAACGTGGCAGGTGAACGTAAACGGGGCGCCTTGCCCGTGTCCTGTCGAAAAAGGGTTTGCCGTAATGGATCGGACATGGCAGCCGGACGACAGCGTCACGCTGACACTTCCCTGGCAGCCGCGTTACGTGCAGGCGCGTCCGGAGGTGAAAGCCGACTCGTGCCGCCTGGCCGTTGTCTGCGGACCGCTGGTCTACTGCGCCGAAGAGCCTGACAACGGACTGGTGCAGGAGTATTACCTGCCGGAACAGACGCCGTTGCAGCCCGAACGCATGGCGGCGGATGGCGTGTTAAAAGACATCGTGACGGTTACACTGACGGCAAACAAATTAAAGATGACGGAAAAGGTTCCCCTGAAACTGCTCCCGTATTATGCCTGGGACAACCGCGGCGACGGCTCCATGACGGTATGGCTTCCGCAGACGGCCGCGATCGCCGAGGAATCGCTTCCGCTGACAGTCAAAAACAGTGTCTGGCTGAAAGACATGCGACTCTCTTCCAACGATAATCCGGTTTCCCGCCGGGCGCTTTTTGACGGGCATACCCCGCAGCGTTCCCGCCATGCCAATTATCCGCGCTGGAACAGTCAGAAACGGGAAGGAATACCCCAGCAGATCGAGTTGCTGTTCAACGGGGCGCAGACGGTGGAGCGCTTTTCCGTTTACTGGATTAGCGACGCCCGTACGACCACCTTGCTGCCCGCTTCGTGGCAACTGGAATACCTGACCGGCGACGGATGGAAACCGTTCCCCGTTTATATGACCGACAGCTACGGACTTGAGGAGGACAGATATAATGTGGTGCGTCCTTCTACCGCACTGTCCTGTTTGGGTCTGCGGATGAAACTCACGCCGCAGGCAGGAAAAAGCGTAGGGATTGCAGAAATAAAGGTCGGAATTGAAGATGCTGAAAAATAAAGGGGACGATCCTGTGCATCTGCACATGGGTCATCCCCGAAAAAAACCGTAATTGATAAGGTAAATTACCGGTGATGCATATTCCGCGTTCTACTGGGCCGGATTCGGCGCTCTGCCAGGTACGGGCGCCACGCCTTCGTGATAGTCGGGCAGGGGTCCTATTTCGTACTTCTCAGGCCCGTAATGCAAATCGGACGACATGATCTCCTCCCACGTAATGGCTTTGCCTGTATAGGCGGCTTCGCGGCCGAGGATCGCTACCAGCGTGGAATAGGCCAGGTCTTCCGCCTGGTTGATTTTCTTGTCCAGACGGATCGACTCTACCAGATGGATGTGTTCCTGATCGTAATGATCCTTTTCCGGTTTTCCGTCATACTGCCAGATGATGTTGCCGCTGTAGTCCTCCAGGCGGATAGAGCCGTTCGAGGTAAACATCCCCTTGGTGCCGTATACCTGTTCGGAAACATTCCCGTCGCAGCCGTCGATCTGGCGGGCGGTAGCCAACATTCTCCGGTTCTGGTCATAGTAATAGTCCACGCTGAAGAAGTCGAAAATATCGCCCGTGAGCCGCTGTGCCCGTCCGCCGAACCCGACCGCGCGGGCCGGACGCATGCCCATGAACCATGTCACGATGTCGATGTTGTGTATTGCCTGGTCCAGGAGATGATCTCCGCTCAGCCATTTGATGTTAAACCAGTTCCGGATGTTGTATTCCATGTCGCTCCATTCGGGACGCTGTTTTTTGTTCCACCAGGCACCCTGGTCCCAGTGCGCCCCGCCGGAAAGGATCTCTCCGATGGCGCCGTTGCGTACCTGCACGTATGCTTCCCAGTAAGCCCGCGAATGGCGCCGCTGGTTGCCCGTGATCACGGTCAGTCCCTTGACCGTGGCGGCTTTGGCAGCGGCAATGACGGTACGGATGCCTGCCGGGTCTACTGCGCAGGGTTTCTCCATGAACACATGTTTGCCGGCTTCCACCGCCGCCTTGAACTGTTCCGGCCGGAAGTGCGTGGGCGTGCAGAGCAGTACCACGTCGATTTCGGGCATGGCCAGCACTTTCTGATAGGCGTCGAAACCGAAAAATCGGTTGGCCTCGGGCACTTCGTTGTTGAACCGCTCCGACAGGATTTTCCGGCTGGCATCCATCCGGTCGGGAAAAAGATCCGCCATGGCGATGATGGACACGTTCGGACCGGATTTCAGAAACTGTGTGGCGGCGCCCGTACCGCGGTCGCCGCAGCCCACCAGCGCCGCTTTCAGAGGTTTTCCGTCCGGGGCGATATCCACAAAGGAATACATACCCAGTTCTTGCGGTGTATACGTCTTTGAAGGAGTTGACTTGCTCTGTTCTCCTGTACTGCATGAGGCCAGCGATACCGAGGCCATACCCAAAGGCAGTCCTGCGCCTGCCAGCGCCGAACTTGTTAGAAATTCACGTCTTTTCATGACTTCATTTTTTTTAGTGTGAATAGTTTCGTTTGTTTAATAATTGTGCAAAAGTAAAGTATTCCGGTGATATATGCGCCATTTTTCCGATAAAAATCTTTTTTTTTATTCCAACAGGAGAAATTCCCTGTGATTCAGGAGGAATTATCGGGGCGTATGTATCCGGAAATGCATCGCCATGAAGTGGTGCGGCAACCTGAAAACGCCCGCGATGGGGGAGCGGTGTCGGAGCGGAACGAAACACGGGGAGACGACCCGTGAAATGTGTACAGGAAGAGACAAAATCGCCATGCTGCGGCCACCATAACGGCATATTGGTAGGATATTCTTTCAAAATACTTAAAAATAGGGATTGCCGGACGCTCGTGCACGCCGTATCTTTGCCCCGGAATTATCAAAAACTTTTTAATATGAATAAAATCGGAATTTTTTACGGATCTTCGGGAGGCAATACGAAAGAAATCGCAAAGCGCATTGCCGCCAAACTGAATGTGAACAGCAGCGACATGCATGACGTGGCATCAGCGGCAGCGTCCGACCTGGCTCCCTATGATGTGCTGCTGTTCGGCAGTTCCACCTGGGGAGTGGGCGATCTGCAGGACGACTGGGAAGGATTTATCGGCACGGTGGCCTCTGCGGACTTGTCCGGCAAAAAGGTCGGGCTGTTCGGGTGCGGCGATTCGTCGTCCTATCCCGACACCTTCTGCGATGCAATGGGGAAAATCTACCAGACAGTGAAAGACAGGGCGACGGCGGTGATCGGCTATACCGGCACGGCAGGCTATTCCTTTGACGCGTCCGAATCCGTTGCGGGCGACCGGTTTGTCGGGCTGGTTATCGACGAAGACAATGAAAGCAATCTGTCGGACGAACGTATCGACGCGTGGGTGACGCAACTGGGGAAGGACCTGGCGTCATGAGGCTATTCAAGTGCAGCGCCTGTTCAAAGATTCACCTCGAAGCGGGCAATGTGCTGGTGCATTTTCCTTCGCTGGAAAGGCTGGGAAAATTCCTGAATTACCTCGAATCCATCGACCCTTTCCATTATGCCTCCATTAACCGGAAAAAGGGCCTGGCAAAGGATATCTTCCTTCCCGTAGGCGACCTGGCGGTCAACATGGCGTTTACCGTGGCGGAGTTTGAAGAACTGAAGCGGACGGTTTCCGAATACCTGGCCGCGCACAAAGCGGAGGCGCACCCTCCGGCCGGATTTGGAGAACTTATGAAAATAGAATGGAACTGAGGCGCGGCGAACGCGGCGCCTCAGTTCGTTTTGTCCGGCGGTTCTCCGCCAGTCACATCCAAACCCGACTTTAATGGGCCGGGTTATTGTCGTGTAATTTTAAAATCACAGTGTTCGACTTTTTAGCATCCAGTTTCAATATGGATGCATTGGCATTATCCGCTGTTCCCCAGTCTCCCAGATGGATAAATATACCCTTACATGAGGGGTCGGACAGCGGATCGACGGTCAAAGTTGCCTCCGTACCCTGTGCGTTCACCTCAAAAATAAAAGACAACTTTCCGAATGGGGTAGCAATGTCTTTCAAGCCCGTTTTCATGCCGGCTTGACGCCATTCGGCAGGTATTCCTTCCAGCAGATGCAATTCGTTGCCTCTGTCCAGCGCCAGCAGGTGT
>JAIRXI010000189.1 GCA_031268395.1 Tannerella sp.
TTGGAGATAAGTGTTTATTGTGGAGTATACCGGACTCGAACCGGTCACCTCGACACTGCCAGTGTCGCACTCTAGCCAGATGAGCTAATACCCCGTGTGGACGTTTCCGGGTGCAAAGATAACGACTTTCCCATGATATGCACTATCTTTGTCCGGTTTTTTATGATATGGAGCAGGAAAATGACACGGGAACGAATCATATTGGGCGTCGACCCCGGGACGATCGTAATGGGTTACGGCGTACTGACTGTCGAAGACCGCAAGCCGCGACTGACGACCATGGGCGTGCTGCAACTGGACAGGTATGAGGATCATTACCTGCGCCTGCGGCGGATATACGAACGGATGATCTCGCTGATAGAGGAATATCTGCCCAACGAGTTGGCCATCGAAGCGCCTTTTTTCGGGAAAAACGTGCAGAGCATGCTGAAACTTGGACGGGCGCAGGGTGCAGCCATCGCCGCCGCACTTAACCGCGACATTCCCATCTTCGAGTACGCGCCGCTCAAAATCAAACTCGCCATCACCGGCAACGGGCAGGCTTCCAAAGAGCAGGTCGCCGGAATGTTGCAGCATATCCTCCACATCCCCGATCAGAACATGCTCCCGCAACTCGACGCCACGGATGGACTGGCCGCCGCCTTTTGCCACTTCATGCAGACCGGACGGCCCGTCGCGTCGGGGAAATCCTATGACGGATGGAAGGATTTTGTGGCCAAAAACCCGGGGAAAGTGCGCGGCAGCTGAACAGCGCGGCTGAACGGTGATCTTCTTTACTCCTTCTTTTTCAGCTTTTCCTCATTATCCCGCACCGGGATAAACAATGATCAACAGACGTTTCTTTCCGGCTTGCGCTTGACAAAAGGGAGCCGGATCAAATCTGCTTCACCGAATAGATCCGGCTTTTGAATGCACCCCTGAGCGGCAACTCAATTCCGATTTCCATCAGGTAGTCGCCGCCGTATGTCCGGTCGAAACCCTCTATTTTGTACTGTGCATCGGGCGACAGGCCGCGCAGCCTTACCCGTGGCGAACGCCGGGTGTCGGACACAGCCTGGTCGGGGTATTCCGCCAGACGGTACTGGAAAATCACGGCGTTTTTCCGGTCTTTCGAGACATATTGCAGGATGCTCTGGCTGGTTTCATAGGGAGAAACGAGCCGGAAGACGTCGCCGCGGTGCGTCGTTTCGCGGATTTCCCTGTACCGGGCAATCTTTTTCCGTGCCGTTTCCTTCTGCTCGCCGTTCCATCGGGCGATGTCGTTGCCTACGCCGAGGACGCCTGACATGCAGACATCGAACTTGAACTCCAGCGGATGCTGCTGCTGGTGCCAGTCTTCATGCGTCACCCACGAAATCATGGTGTTGGCGGGAAAGATGGACAGATAGGCATCCTGGATGAATATCCGTTCGACGGGATCGGTATTGTCGCTGGCCCAGTTGAAGTCGAACAGGCCGGCCATGCCCAGGTCTACGCGCCCGCCGCCGCTGGAACAGTTTTCAAACCAAACGTCGGGAAATTCCCTGCGCAACGTGCTTACCAGACGGTACAGGTTTTCCATGTATCTGATCCGCACCGCCCGCTGTTCGTCTGCCGGGGCGGAGGGGAAACCCGGATCGGTCAGCGTTTTGTTCATGTCCCACTTGATGAATTTGATGTTGTGTTGGCTCAAAAGGTCGTGGATGCACCGGTACAGATACCGGCACACGTCTTCCCGCGCAAGGTTCAGCAACAGCTGGTTGCGTCCTTCGTGGCGTTCGCGGTTCGGGAAGTGGAAGACCCAGTCGGGATGTGCGCGGTACAAGTCGCTGTTCGGGTTGACCATTTCCGGCTCAATCCAGATGCCGAAAGCCAGTCCCAGTGCATTGATTTGCGCGATCATCGGCTGCAGTCCACCGGGGAACTTGTCCCTGTCCACCGTCCAGTCACCCAGACCGGCCTTGTCGTTGATCCGTCCCTTGAACCAGCCGTCGTCGATCACGAACATTTCCACACCGATATCCTTCGCCACCCGTGCCAGTTCCAGTTGCTGGGCCTCGTTCACGGAAAAGGTCGTGGCATACCAGCTGTTGTAGATCACCGGGCGTACCCTGTCGCGGTGCGTTTCGGGCAGCAGTTGTTCGCGGATGTAGTTTGTCAGCCGCAGCGTGACGCCTTCCGTCCCCTGTTCGGTGTATCCGAAAACCATGCGCGGCGCGGTGAACGACTGTCCGGGTTTCAGGTTGAGTTCCTGGTCCCAGAAGTGGATGCCGCCCGTGATCTGGATCTTTCCGTCGAATGTTTTTTCAAAATCTACCCGCCAGTTGCCGCTGTAACAGAGCGATCCAAACCAGGCGCGGCCGGAGGTCTGTCCCCCTTCGCCTTCGGGACGGACGATGAAGGACGACGAGCCGTATGACTTGAAATCCCTTACCTGGATGGTTTTTACACCTGAAGTCAGCCTGGTGGTGTTTGGTCTGAACTCGTTTCCCCAGACGCCTGCGAAATGCGTCAGTTCGTAGTCGTCCTTCGGCAGGAAGAGAGAGGCGGACTGCAGGTTTTCGATCCGGATAAGGCCTTTTTTACCGGTGTTGACGACCTCGTTCCATTTTTCGACAAGGTCGTATTCGGGCAGTACGCGGATGTATGAGTGCACTTCGAGCGGATAGAATTTGTCGCGCTGGGTGATTTTCAGCGTCTGGCGCCCGTCGATCGGGACAATTTCTCCCGACACAAATTCCAGTTCCGTATCGCGTACGCCGTCGGGGAAAACGGCTTCGAGCGAAGGAGTTCCGCCCGGGTAGCCGCCGCGAACGGGGACTTCCGCGCCCAGTGCGGAGGAGGTATGTTCCGTTGCCAGCCGGTTGCCGTAATACATTTCCTGTACCTCGCCTTCCGGGGATACGCGGATATCGTATGACACGGAGGCGGTAGCAATATGCCATGCTTTCCCGCCGGGCGCGGGCTGGATGCCTTCTGCAAACAGTGCTGCCGGTATGAAGAGCAGGCAGCAGAGCATCCCCGACCTGTAAAAAATGTCTCTTTTCATGCGATGATAGTTTGTCCGTTATGCCGTTTAGCGGTCCGTGTCCCTGTAACCGTCCTGCATTTTCCTGAAAAAAAGGAGATTCCCCCGGACGGACGGGAAGAGGAATGCCAAAACGGGTTCAAAGATATGCTTTTTTTGGAGAAAGTGCATGTGGGGCATGATATTTTTTTGAGGACTTGCCTGATGACAGCCTGCATTTGGGATAGGCAGGCCTTTTATCCCAACATGTCCATTGGCCGTTTTCTACCAACATTCCGTCCCTGGCCGGGACCAATGTCGCTAATATAAAAAATGAATTGTATCTTTGCGGTCAAAATACAATTAAACATGACGTCAAATATATCCATGGAATTGAGTTATCAATTCAG
>JAIRXI010000224.1 GCA_031268395.1 Tannerella sp.
AACCGGGCACGGATTGCTTCGGCTTCCCGTTTCGGCGATTGCTTCGTGCCTCGCAATGACGGGGCTTCATCCGGACTGCTTCGGGTTTCCTGCTTCGGCGATTGCTTCTCTGCGTTCGCAAGGACGGGGCACAACGGCCCGTCAGGGATTCTTTTCCGTAAAAAACAGCTGATTGTTTTCCCTGCGAAAACGCCTGTCATGGTCAAGCAAATATTGGATGACGCGGGTGTTCTTTTCCCTGTCCAGCGGCAGCGTTTCGGCCAGGCCGGAGAAGTCCTTTATGCCCTTTTCCTCCGTCAATTCGCCGACAAGTTTTTCACGTACCGCGTTAAACTCCCACTGTCTCAGTCCGGACTGTGTTTTCCGCAGACAGATGTCACATGTCCGGCAGTCTTCCGTATCCATCTCGCCGAAGTAGTGAAGCAACATGCGCGTCCGGCAGTGATGCGTTTCGCCGATGTATTCCAGCACCCTGTTAATGCGTTCCCGGAAGCGTTCGAGGCGGTCTTCGTACACGTGGCGCGGCACCACCACATAGTCGGGTTCTTCCCGCACGCGGGTAAAGGTGATTTGCGGTACGTTTTTACGGGGAATGTAGCTGAGTATCCTCATTTTGGAAAGGTTGATCAGCCGCTCGCAGACTACCTGCGTCGTCGTCCCGGCGCGGCGTGCCATCAGCGGCTCGTCGATAAAGACATATTCGGTAAAAACGCCCGTATAGGAACGCAGGATGGTCCGGATGATCTCGTCCGTGAGCGTGTCCCGTTCGCGGTAAAGCTCTTCGCGGCTGACCAGAAAGAGGATGCGGGAAGCGTTGTCCGGGTCTTCCACATACTCGATGTAGCCGGCCAGTTCCATGATCCGGAGCGCATGATGCGCCTGGATGAACGAAAACCGGTATGCCGCGCAGAAGTCGGCCAGGGAAAAATCGTGCGTGGTGAAGAGGCCGAATCCCGAGGCAATCCGGAAATAGCTTCCCAGCGCGTCGTACACGCGCAGGATAAGTGTCCGGTCGGGATATTCATCGGTAATCCGTTTTTTCAGTCTGGATGCTTCGGTCGGGGAACAGAGTGCGACGGCATAGGCCCGCTGTTCGTCCCGCCCGGCGCGTCCGGCTTCCTGAAAGTATTCTTCGAGCGAGGGGGGCAAATCCACGTGCACCACCAGCCGGACGTCCGGCTTGTCGATGCCCATGCCGAAGGCGTTGGTGGCCACCATGACGCGGCAGGCGCCGCTTTTCCATTCGTTCTGGCGTTCCGTTTTCACGGCGCGTTTCAGGCCTGCATGGAAGAAATGGGCGGAGAGGCCGGCTTTCTGCAGGGCGGTGGCAATTTCCTGCGTTTTGGCCTGGCTGCGGACGTAGATGATGGCCGTCCCGGGCACCCTGCTCAGGAGGTAGACCAGGGTCTGCAACTTGTTGCCGGCAGGCCGGACAATATAGGAGAGGTTTTTGCGGACAAAGCTTTTGCGGAAGACGTTTTTTTCGCGAAACTGCAGTTTCTCCTGAATGTCGTCGACCACCTCCGGCGTAGCCGTTGCCGTGAGCGCCAGTACCGGCACGCTGTCGGGCAGCAGTTCGCGGATGGAGGCGATGTTCAGGTATGACGGCCGGAAATCGTATCCCCACTGCGAGATGCAGTGGCTCTCGTCCACGACGAGCAGGCAGACGTTCATGGCGCGCAGTTTGGCGCGGAAGAGTTCGCTGCCCAGGCGTTCCGGAGAGATGTAAAGGAATTTGTAGTCGCCGAAGATGCAGTTGTCCAGCTTCATGCCGATTTCGTCGCGCGTCATGCCGGAATAGACGGTTGTGGCCTTGAGGCCCCGCGCCCTGAGGTTGTCTACCTGGTCTTTCATCAGCGAAATCAGCGGCGTGACCACCACGCAAATACCTGTCATGATCATGGCAGGAACCTGAAAGGTGATGGATTTTCCGCCTCCGGTCGGCATCAGGCCGAGGGTGTCCCGGCCGGCGCAGACGGAATGGATGATGTCTTCCTGCAAGGGGCGGAAAGACGTGTAGCCCCAGTATTTCTCTAATGTTTCAAGAAGATCCATGCCTTCTTTCCCGCTTCACGGTTCACATGGCCGGATGTCCTTCACCATCATCTGAATCGTCGTGTTGCCGTTATACGTATTTTCCTCAACCGTATAGCAGATGTCGAAGGGCTTCAAGTCCTTGATGTAGTCGCCGTATCCGGACATGCCGAACGCGATGCCGTGTACCGGTCCGCCGCCCTTGCCGTCAATGACTTCCAGTTTCAGGTGATCCAGTTCCTTTCCGACCCGCCGGCTCGTTCCGTAGTCCTGCACGTGCAGCGAACAGAAGACGGGCTTTTCGTTTTCAGGCCCCAGCGGATCGAGCATCTTCAGTTCGTGCATGAACTTGACATTGATGTCGTTCAGGCTGATGACCGCATCGATGTCGATCTGCGGCCGCATCTGTTCGGGCCTGATCTCTTCGTCGGCCAGCTGAATAAACCGCTGGATAAACCGGTCCAGATTGTCTTCGTGCAGCGAGAGTCCGGCCGCATAGGTATGTCCGCCGAAATTCTCCAGCAGGTCGCGGCAAGCCTCGATCGCTCTGTAGACGTCGAAACCGGCGATCGAACGGGCGGAACCGGTAATCAGTTCGGACGAAGAGGACTTGGTGAGCACGATCGACGGGCGGTAGTACTTTTCCGTCAGACGCGAAGCCACAATCCCGATCACGCCTTTATGCCAGTGCGGGTCGTAGACGACGATGCCTTTCTGGTTTTCAATGTTTTTTATTTCGTTGATAATGGCGTTGGCCTCGTCCGTGATGCGTTTGTCCAGTTCGCGCCGGTCTTCGTTATACTGGTTGATGGTTTCGCTTTTTTCCCGCGCAATCTCCATGTTTTTGGCCAGCAACAGTTCGACGGCTTCCTTTCCGTTTTCCATCCGTCCCGACGCATTGATGCGCGGTCCGATTTTGAAGACGATGTCGCTGATCGTGATTTCCTTGCCGGCCAGTCCGCAAATATTGATAATCCCCTTCAATCCCAGGCTGGGATTGCTGTTGAGCTGTTTCAGGCCATGATAGGCGAAGATGCGGTTTTCGCCGGTGATGGGCACAATATCGGAAGCGATGCTGACGGCCGTCAGTTCCAGCAGACATTCCAGTTCGGAAAAGGGGATGTCATTGCTTTTCGCAAAAGCCTGCATGAACTTGAAACCCACGCCGCATCCGGAAAGGTGTTCATAGGGATATTCCGAATCGGCCCGCTTGGCGTCCAGCACGGCTACCGCATTCGGCAGTTCGTCGTCGGGCATGTGGTGGTCGCAGATGATGAAATCAATGCCTTTTTCGTTGGCGTAGTCGATCTTGTCAAGCGCCTTGATGCCGCAGTCCAGCGCAATGATCAGCGAGGCGCCGCTTTCCACGGCATAGTCTATTCCCTTGAACGAAATGCCGTATCCCTCGTCGTAGCGGTCCGGAATGTAATAATCCAGCGCCGACGAATAGGGTCGCAGGAATTTGTAGACCAGCGATACGGCCGTCGTCCCGTCCACATCATAATCCCCATAAACGAGAATCTTCTCCTTGTTGCCCAGCGCCCTGTTCAATCGCTTGACCGCCTTGTACATGTCCGGCATCAGGAAAGGGTCGTGCAGGTCGTCCAGGCTGGGATTGAAGAATTTTTCCGTATCGGCAACCGAGACAATGCCCCGCTGCACAAGCAGGAGGCAGACTGCCGGATGCAGTCTCAGTTTTTCAACCAGCCGGTTCGCCAGGCGCATGTCTTCTTCCGTATGGGATCGAACATTCCATTTGTTTGTCATTATATGTTGTTTTTGTTATTTTTTTCTCGGGAAAACAGTCCTTTGCGCTTCTCACACCGCTTCGGCAGGGTCGCGCAGTTTGAACCCGTAAAAGTACGTATAATAAATGGAACAGCCTTGCAGTCTCTGTTAATTTGAGTATTTTTTACCGCACAGGATTTTTATTATTCTTTTTACACGAAGTTTTTTCCCCGTTTATCTCCAAAAAGCCATACATTTGCAGGGTCACAAAAAAACAGTCTGAAGTTCAAAACAAATGAAGAAATAGGGAGTATGTACAAAATAAGCAAGCAATTTTCCTTTTCGGCTTCCCATGTACTGAATCTTTTGGGAGAAGATCATCCCTGTGCGCGGATGCACGGGCATAATTACCTGATTACCGTGCACCTGAAATCGGAGACGCTGGATCCGTACGGTTTTGTGAAGGATTACGGGGCGCTGAAAACGGTGAAGCGATTCATTGGCGAGACCCTGGATCACCGGCATCTGAACGACGTCGTCCCGCTGCATCCCACATCCGAAAACATCGCCCGTTTCCTGTATGAACATTTTAAACCCGAGATTCCCGAACTGTATGCGGTGGAAGTGAGCGAAACGCCTCAAACGTCCTGCCTTTATGAGCCTTGATGTCACGGAGATATTTTATTCCCTGCAAGGGGAAGGGGGACGCCAGGGCGAGGCTTCGATTTTTATCCGCCTGAGCGGATGCAACCTGCTGTGCGATTTTTGCGACACGGATTTCAGTGGGGGAACCGCCATGGAAGCCGGAGAGGTGCTTGCGCATATTCGGGCATACCCGTGTCGGTGGATTGTATGGACGGGAGGGGAGCCTACCCTCCAGCTGACGGACGGAATCCTCGCTTTTTTCAGGCAGGCAGGTTACCGGCAAGCCATCGAAAGCAACGGACTTCGGCCGCTTTCTCCCTGGCTGGACTATACGGCCATCAGTCCCAAAGGAAAGACGGATTATGCAAAAAGGGTGAATCCGCGCGTCAGTGAAATCCGTTTGCCGGTCAGAAAGGGCGATCGCCTTCCGGCGCTGTCTTCCCTGCCGGATGCCGGGCATTACTTCCTGAGTCCCGTGTTCGCGGCGGAGGCAGCCGTCACACAGGTCAATATCGACTACTGCGTGGAGCAGGTCAAGCGGAATCCGGAATGGCGTTTAAGCCTGCAAATCCACAAACTCATCGGGATCGAATGATTCGCAAGGCGCGCCCCGAATGGCGACAAATAGGGATGAAGTTGTCCTAAAATCATCATTTATGGGTATTTCGCGGCTTCCGGGGACGGCTTACCTTTGTCCCCGAATTGCAATACATACCTTTTTTCTAAAAAAGCGAAGATAATTTACGTGACCATAATGCAAATAAATTTCAGCTTAGTCGATGCTTTCAAGGCCGGATTCGTGTCCGGCTTTGTTTTTTATCCCAACATGATTACCAATGGTGTACCGGAAGGTATCAACCGTAAAATATCATTCTTCCTTCTCCCTGTTATCTGGCTGTTTTTTGTTTGGGCCTGTCTGTTTTTTTGAGGCGTTCCAACTGTTTTTCCAACTGTCTGATTTCTTTTGCCTGATTTCGGATGGTGGTCAGCAGCGAATTAAGTTCTTCGTTGTCGATGGATTCCGGGAACTGCGCCTCTACGCGCAGCATGAAATCGGAAAGCACGTTCATATAATTGTTAAAGGCGTCGTAGGGGCTGTCGTAGGGGCTGAACAGATTGTAGTGTTTCGTGTTCATGTAATAGAAATGGTCGCTGCTTTGCAGGTATATCCAGTCCTGCTTGATGCGCCGGTCTTCGCACAGGCGCACCCGTTCGCCGATACGATTGACCTGCCGGAAGGCTTCCTGCTGAAGCGCGTTCCCCAGCCACGAACTGCAATCCTTTTCTTCGTCTACCCACGACATCGGATAGGGTACGGAAACGGCATCCACTGCCTTGTTCGACCGGAAAATGTCCGAAGGCAGGGAGAAGGAGACGGCATTTTTCCCGGCAAAATAAGGCAGCGCCCTGAGAAATTCGAATATCCCGGTTTCGGCTGCGTGCATCGAACCCAGTACTTCATAGTTCATGAAAAGGCAGAATACCTGTTCGGCTTCGGGCGTCGAGGCAATCCAGGAAATATACTTGTCGGCCGTCAGGGGATATTCGTTCCACGAATAGTCGCTAAAGCGCGCCGACAGATCTTCGCTGAAACGGTCGTTCTTCAGCAGCAGTTTCAAGTGGGGACGCACCGCCGAGGCATATACGTAATTCGGACTTTTCCAGCCCAGGACATGCTTGGCGCCTTCCGTCAACATGCCCTTGAAGCCAAGTTCGGAGACCAGTTCGGAGATGTCGTCCGAATAGATCAGTTCCGTATTCCGGAACACTCCGGGACGGACGCCGAAGAGCGAGTGAATCTTATCTCTGTGCTTTTTCGTCTGCGCCTTGAATTCTTCCGCATCGCCCAGCGACGAGAGCGAGTGGGCATACGTCTCGGTCAGGAACTCCACATGTTCCGACCCGGCCAGTTCTCTGAAACTGTCGAGCACGTCGGGAGAATAGATTTCCATCTGTTCCAGCGCCGTACCGGAGATGGAAAAGGCGACCTTGAATGTTCCTCCGCTTTTGGCGATCATCTCCGCGATGGCCCGGTTGGCCGGGAGATAGCATTTTTCCGCAATCCGGAGAAATATTTCCTCATTCTGGAAATCATCGTAATAGTAATGATTGTTGCCGATGTCGAAAAACCGGTATCTCCGAAGGCGAAACGGCTGGTGTATCTGAAAGTAAAAGCATATTGTCTTCATGCCGTGCTGTTTTTTTATCCGTATAAAACTTTGTTGTAGATGCCGCGCAGTTTCTGCCCGGCATATTCCCACTTGATATTGTTCACTTCGCGCAGCCCTTCTTCCTTCAGGAAGGCGTGGTATGCGGGATAGGTGATCAGGCCGTAGATGGCGTCGGCCAGGGCTTCGATGTCCCAGTAGTCCACCTTCACGGCATAATTCAGGATCTCCGCGCAGCCCGACTGTTTCGAGATGATGGACGGCACGCCGCACTGCATCGCCTCCAGCGGGGAAATTCCGAACGGCTCCGAGACGGACGGCATCACATATACGTCGCTCGCCTTGAAGATTTCGTATACCTGCTTTCCCTTCATGAAGCCCGTGAAATGGAAGCGGTCGGAAATGTTCCGCTGGGCCACCAGGCGAATCATCCGGTCCATCATGTCGCCGTTGCCGGCCATGACAAACCGTACTCCGTCCGCCTTCTGCAACACCCGGGCGGCCGCTTCCACAAAGTATTCCGGCCCCTTCTGCATGGTGATCCGGCCGAGAAACGTCACAATCCTGTCCCGCACGCCCCGCCGGTCCGAAATCGACAGGATCTCCCTGCTCAGCGGCTCGACAGCGTTGTGCACCGTCGTCACCTTCGACGGGTTCTGATGATACCGCTCAATCACCGTCCGGCGCGTCAGGTCGCTCACCGTAACGATATGGTCGGCATAGTCCATGCCGTTTTTCTCAATATGGTAGACGTTCGGGTTCACGTTGCCGCGGCTGCGGTCATAATCCGTTGCATGCACATGAATGACGAGCGGCTTGCCGCTGACCATTTTCGTGTGGATGCCGGCCGGATATGTCAGCCAGTCGTGGGCGTGAATAATGTCATACTGTTCCGTGCGGGCGATCACGCCAGCCACGATGGAATAGTTGTTGATCTCCTCCAGCAAGTTGCCCGGATATCTGCCGGAAAACTCAATGCAGCCCAGTTCGTTGACATGCCGGTAGCTGAAATCCGCATAGATATGGCTGCGCAGTTCATAATATTTTTCAGGTGTCATGCACTTCGGCAGGCAGCCGGCCAAACTGTCGCGATCCGCCTCCCTCCAGACGACCGGCGTGTAGCACAGGCCGATGATCTGCAGGAAACTGTGGTCTTCGTCGCCGTACGGTTTCGGCATGACGAACGTGATGTCCATGTCCGGCTGCAACGACAGGCCCCTGATCAGTCCGAAACTGGCCGTTCCCAGTCCGCCGAGGATATGCGGCGGAAATTCCCATCCGTACATAAGCGCTTTCATTGTCCCGTCTTTTTTTTATTCAACTCCGTCATACGATTTCAGTCTGTCGATCACAAACAGTACGGCCGCGATGCTCATCAGGAAGGAGAAGGCTCCGCGGCCGGCAAAGGGCGGGTTTCCGTCATAGATTTCGGAAACGGTGCCGATGCAGTGCAGCGAAACTTCTTCTTCCAGGCTGATCATCATCCGTTCGGTAAAGGAGACGCCGCTCTGCCCGAACAGACTCAGGTATGCCGTCAGGTAAGGCCCCGTCAGCCAGGGCCAGACAGCGCCCTGATGATAGGCCAGGTCGCGTTCGTGCTGCGGCCCGGAGCAGTCGGGACGGTATCCCTCGCTTTTAGGGCTGAGCGAGCGCAGGCCTTTCGGCGTCAGCAATTCCTTGGTGACGATGTCCAGCGCCGCCCGTTTCTGAGCGCGGGTCAGGGGCGAATAGGCGCACGACAGTGCGATCACCATGTTCGGGCGTACGCTCCAGTCCCGATTCGGTCCGTCGACATAATCGAACAGGTAGTTGTATTTGTTTACGAACACGGCCGGAAACGAGCTTTCCAGCAGGCGGACAATCCGGTCGACCGTCTCCATGGGTGCATGGTCCTTCATTTCCCTGTAAAATTGCAGGGCGTTATACCAAAGCGCATTGAACTCGACGATGTAGCCCGAACGCGGAATGACCGGCAGGCCGTTCACCACCGAATTCATCCACGTAACCGGTTTCCGCCGTCCGTCGGAATACACCAGGCCGTTGTCCGTCCATTTCAGGTTGGGATGCTGCTGTGTAACGAGGTATTCGACGATTTCCTCCATCATGGCGCCATATCGCACCCTTGTCTCCTCCAGTCCGGCCTTCAGCCGGTATTGCTGTATGCACCAGACCATCCACAGCAGCACGTCCGGCTCGTCGATTTCGCGGATGACCGGGTCTTTCCTGCCATACCGCATAAACGCCCGAACCGCCGGCATGGCCGTCTGCATCAGCTGTTCAAAAATACCCATTTCGCCCGTACACAGCCACGCGCCCGGCATGGCGATGAACATGTCGCGCGCCCGCACCTTGAACCACGGGTAGCCGGCCAGCATGTACAGATCGTCGCCCTTCGGATTGTAGAGCAGTTGCCTGACCGAATTTTTCAGACAGTAGTAGAAGCTTGATCGCGGCGTCCGTTCGCTGACTTCGCCGTCGAAAAAGTCGGGCAGTCCGGACAGGTGTTCGCGCGGGATGTCGCCGGCGCAGAAGACCACGGATTCGCCCTTCCGGATGGGCAGTTCAAAATAGCCCGGGACAAACAGGTCTTCCTTGTAGGGATAGCCCCGTTCCTGTTCCTTGGGATATTCGATGCCGTGATACCAGCAGGGTTCAAAGACGAACTTCGGCGGCTGGTTAAACTGCATGTGCAGTTCGGGATAGCCAGGATACATGCAGGCTTTGATGCCGTTCGGGATTTCCCGGTACGAATGGCTGGCATTCCCGTTTACATGGGTCAGTTCCTTCACACTGCGGAACGCGAGGAAGGGACGGAAGCGGAGCGTCGTTTCCGAATGGGCCTCCAGCAGGGTATATTTGATCAGGAGCTGGTTGTCCGTATGTGAAAAAATTTTTTCCTTGGACAGCACCACGCCACCGACGCGGTAGACGGTACGCGGGACGGTTTCCATCGTATATTCGCGGATATACTTGTGTCCGTTGGGGCTGAACGTGCCGCCTCCATACTTGTGAAGTCCCAAGTTGAACTCGGCCCCGTGCTGGACAACCGTTTCGTCGAGCGAAGACAACAGGACATGATTGTCGTCGTCCAGGCAGGGCACCGGCATGACCAGCAAGCCATGATACTTGCGCGTATTGCAGTCCACGACGGTTGTACAGTGGTAAGCTCCCTTGCGGTTTGTTCGGAGCACCTCCCGCGTCAAAGACTCTTCCAGATTAATCAGCAACGTTTTATCAAATTTGAGATAACTCATTTTGTCATTTTTTTATTATTCACCAACGTTTTTCCCGATATTCAACAATCAAATATACGAACAAGTTTTCAAACCCAAAAAACATTTATGATTTTTTCCGGTTTCCGGTAAACAGGCTGTGGACGGAGGCGCCCCTTCGCCGGCCGGTAACGGCGATCGTCTGAGCGTTGGATAAAGATCAATGCAGAGAAGTAACGCCATGACCGTAAACCTCATTGCTGCCTTCCGACAGATGCGGGAAAATAATCAGGCCCGTTTGGCATACGGTATAAATGAACCCCTAACTCTGCAAAAATGGATGATGAGATGTAAGTATTTGTATAATTCATCCATTTGGCACCTTGGAAATATAGTAACTCATGTTACGCATCAACTGTGCCGGACACCGGCAAGCCCGCACGCCCGAAAGGCGTTATTTTCATAACCGCAGGTAAGCAAAGCGCAGCTGTCGGTATCGGCCAATTACAGCCGGAACTATTCAAATGCAACAATCAAACATTATGAGATAAAACCGACCGTCTACAATGTAGTTCGAGAAGGCTCGCACGGTGCGATTTTGACAGACGAAGTCATCAGTTCGGAACAAACAGCCGCTCCAAACAAAGAGCGATTGGCAAGAAT
>JAIRXI010000243.1 GCA_031268395.1 Tannerella sp.
CTGATCGCGTCGGTTTCGCGATAGGCGAAGGTGACGTTTTTCAGTTCGATGTCGAAATTCGACAGCACGACTGTTTCGTCGCCCGTCACGACTGTTTCGCCGCGGAGTTTTTGCATGCGCCGGGTGGAGATCAGCATGTAGAAAAATTCGGGCATCAGCGTGAGAATGACAATCAGCGGGGAATAGATTTTGATGCTGACGATGGCGAACGTCAGGAATTTGACGGCGTCGAAACCGCCGTCGGCAAGCAGCAGCACGCCAGCCAGCACAACCAGGCCGATGCCCGTCTGCATGATCATCATGGCCAGGGTGATGAACGTGCCCGTCAGCCCTTCAAACCGGATCGCATTCCGCCTCATGCCGTACAGGGATTTCCGCAGCGATTCGAATTTCTCGCCCGAAAGACCGAACGCCTTTACCACCTTGATGCCGTCCAGGTATTCCTGAATCCGGTCGGAGACATCCAGCTTCGCCTGTACATGCCGTTCGCCCAGTTTTTCCTGGAGTTTCCGGCTGAAAAAGATCAGTCCGAACGACACGGGCAGGGCGGCAAACAGGGCCAGCGAAAGTCGCCAGTCGTAAAAGGCCAGCATCACGCAGGCCAGCGTGACGGTGATGATGTTGGCAAAAAGTCCGGGCACCACGTGGCTCATGACGTGCTCGACGGATGTGCAGTCGGCCATCATGTTGGTCGTCAGTTCGGACAGGTCTCTGTTGTTGAAGAAACTCATCGGCAGTTTGCGGATGCGTTCGGCCACGTCCAGGCGGATTTTTTCCGACTCGCGGTACGCCACCACGTAGGTTTGGCGGTATTCGTTGCGGCAGGCAAAAAAGTAAAGCAGGGCGGCGACAATGCCGCAACCCAGCCAGCACCACAGTTTTTCGGTATCCGGCGGCCTGCCGCTCGCCAGAGGCTCGAGCAGGGTGACAATAACCTGTATCATTACAACGAAAGGCGGCAGGAGGGTGAGGTTGGAAATCACAACGGCCGCAACGGCCCGCCTGAAGTTGCGGTATCCCTCGTCGGACAGGCCCAGGAGTGTCTTTATCCTTTTCATGACCGACACCCTCCTTTCCGTGCCAGCGTCCAGTCCATGGCGCCGGTATACTGTTGCCAGAGGCGGCTGTAGCGTCCGCCGGCATGAATCAGATCGTCATGCCGGCCTTCTTCCGACAGCCGGCCCCTGTCAATCACGGCAATTTTGTCTGCCGCGCGCACCGTGGAAAGGCGGTGCGCGATAATAATTACGGTTTTATTTTTCATCAGTTCTTCACAAGCCTGCTGGATTTTCTGTTCGTTTTCCGGATCGGCAAAGGCCGTCGCCTCGTCCAGCACAAGGACGGGCGCGTTCTTGAGCATCGCCCGCGCGATGACGATGCGTTGCCGTTCGCCGCCGGAAAGATGTATGTTTTTCGTGCCGACAACCGTGTCGTAACCGTCCGGCAGTTGCAGGACAAAATCGTGGCACTGCGCCGCCTTTGCCGCGGCAATGGCTTCTTCGCGACTTGCGTTTCGGTTGCCGACCAGGATATTGTCCACAATGCTTTGCCTGAACAGAAACACCTCCTGGAACACGAACCCGACAATGCTCATCAGGTAGTCGCTGCTCATCTCCCGGATGTCCACGCCGCCGATTTTAACCGCGCCGCCCGTTACGTCGTAAAAGCGCGGGATCAGGTGTGCCAGCGTAGACTTCCCGCTGCCGGACGGTCCGACCAGGGCCGTAAATTCACCCTGCTTTGCCGTAAAGGTGACGTCCGAAACGGCAACGGCTTCCCCCTCGCCATTATAGGTAAAGGTGACGTTTTCAAAAGAAACGGAATATTCGCCGGTTGTCCGGGGCCGGGCTGCTTCCGCAAGCGGCGGGGTATCCAGCACCCGGTCCATGCGTTCGATACCGTCCGCCACCTGCATACCCGTCTGCGACACGTAGACAAGCTTGGTAAACGGCGTGGACAGCGAGACGGAAAAGACAAGGTAGAAAACCGCCGCCATCGCAAATGCGGGATAATCCGTCACGCTTCCCGACAGAAGGATAATGACGGGAAGCAGGAACAGGTAAACATGATTGATGATCAGCAGGAACAGTGTCATGTGTGTGCGGAAGGCCATCGTGTAATCGAAGACATATTTCCCGTAATTGCGGATAATCTCGTGGAATTTGCGGAAGGAAAAAATCGTCTGGTTGAACGCTTTCAGCACGGATATGCCGCGCACATATTCCACCGCCGCACTGTTCATTTCCTCCAGCGAATCCTGATATTTTTTGATGAAGCGCTGAGCCATGTGGCTGCCGAAACCCGCCACCTGAATCAGGTAACTGATGATAATCGGCACAAAGCTTGCCAGTCCCATCCGCCAGTCGAACCAGAACAGGATCGCCAGCGTAACTGCCGGCATGGCAAAAGATCCGGCAAGATCAGGGAGCTGGTGCGCGATGAACTGCTCCAGTTTTTCAATGTTTTCGTCCACGATTTTGCGCAGCTTGCCGGTCGCATTTTTGCTGTGAAAACCCAGCGGCAGCGAGGCGATATGCCGGGTAAAATCCAGTTTGAGACGGTAAAGCGTGGTAAACGCCGCCACATGCGAACACATCAGGGCGACGAAATTCAGCAGGATGGCCGCCACCGCCCCGCCGCAGGCCAGCCAGCCAAGCCGGGTTACGTGCGCATAGTCAAGCGTACTCAAATCCGCAAAATGAAACACCAGTTCGCGGATAATGCCGTAAATGGCGATAAACGGCGTGAACGACACGATCACGCTCAGTACCGACAGCACGCACGAAGCGATGACCGGCGCTCTTTCCGTCATCGCCAGTTCCCACAGCCGTGCCATGCCCCGCTTGCGCGGACGGCCTTCTTTCGGTTCGGAAGAATGTCCGTTTTTGCTCATATCCTTATGTTTTTTGGAACGCAAAAGTACGTGCGGCATCCGCTCCGTGCAATCCCTATTGTTAAGTATTTGAAGGGATAACGATACCTAATTCAATGACTGAATCTCTCCAAAGCGGTATTTCCGGAAGTTTTGTTTTGAATGTTTAACGCAAGATAACTTCTTATGGGGCAAAAAAATTGTCAGAAATTTGTACGGACAAAAAAAAGTTGTTAGATTTGCGCCGGAAAAATAATACTCATTTTCGAGTCAGAACGGAATGAATTTAAATAGCGCAATCCTACCCTTGCAGAAAAACAGCTATCGTTGCCGGACATTCGCAGCTTTTGCAGAGACTGTTCGTACACGACTGATTTTCAGCATAATAGCGGGGGGGGGGGGGGGTATTTCTGTAATATACAATGAGTTAAGCTCATTCTACAGTAAATATTCCTTTCCCGCTTACCTCTATTGTACGCCATCCGGTTTTGCGCACAAAGCATACCATTCAAAAAAACTCCATAAAAAATTATCGCTTTCATCATACGTGCAAGCCCGCGAAATTATCGGGGAAGCATTGACCTTTGCGCCGCGTTGCAGCGTCCGCAAAAACGCATCCGTCACGCACATAAAAACGGCGCGCGCCGCCACCGGCAAGGATTTTCACGAACGGATCAGGCGACCGGAAGCCCTTGCGAGGGTAAACGGCATGAACAGTTGCGAAGCGCTGTTTTGCAAACTCAACGTCGTGCTCGAACGCCACAGCAATCTGATTGCGCGCAGGAAAAGCGAACCGCGCGCCGCCTCAAACAGTAAAATTTGAATTCTATTAAATAATAAACAAATGTATGTAAGTATGGGAAAAAAATTTACCCCCAAGAGTAGCCGCAGCAATCGACCGGCGGCAAAAATCAAGATGGCCGGACGCAGTCTGTTTGCGTACGCTGCCATTGTGTTAATCATGGCATTTGCCGCGCTGCACATGCAGGCGGCAGATACCAATTCGGGCAATGCAAAGCAGGCGACAGGAAACACAGTCTGGTTTGGAAGCTATCCGCAGGCCTATTACGGATGGCCGCCTCAGAATACGGCGCCAACCGAGCCTTACGTGTTGAAATTGAATCACAGGGTACGTGACGGACAAAATCCGCCGCAAATGCGCCCCTGCTTTTTTCTGGTGCAACCCGTCAAGTGGAACGTGCTGACCGTCGATGCGCAGGGCATACTCCTTGTGGCGAGCGAAAACATCGACACTCATCCGTATAATAATGGTGGAGGAAGCACAAGCTGGAGCGCTTCGACATTGCGGACATTTCTGGCCGACTCGTTCATGCATGGAAGTACCGCGCTCCCGTCGCCGACGGATTATTTTTCGAGCGTCGAACGCAATGCGGTCGTGGTTTCTTCGCTGCTAAATCCGACTACTGGCCCCGATGTGGACGGCATATCCACAAACGACAGCGTATTTCTTCTCTCGGCCGAAGACGCCCAGACACTTTTTGCCAGCGACAATGCACGGAAAGGCTACAACACGGATTATGCCGCATCGTACGAGAATACCTTCGATCCGCATACGGCGCCGGACGACTGGCTGACCCGTTCGCACATCAAGGGAGGACTTTTCCCGGGGCCGAGGTTTGTAACAGCAAGCGGACTGGTAAATCAGGAAGACGGACTGAACGATCGTCCTTACCAGGTCCGTCCCGCCCTGCGTCTGTCGCGGGACGCCGTGGTCATGCTCTCGGATGCGGCAGGCAAACCGGCCTATTCGGACGGCTCGCTGAAAACTACCGATATTCCCTCCGGATCTTCGCTGAAACTGACGCTGGCGGACGCTTCGCTGGCATTGACGTCGTCGAGCAATAAATATCCGATCGTGGTGCCGTCCGGAACCGTCACACTGAACTATGCCGGCGTGAGTACCGGCCCGGGACGATACGTCTCCTGCACGCTCGAAGAACAGGGCGGCAACATGCTCTACTATGCCAAACTGGCTGATGCCTCATCGGCAGCCTCCGGTACCGTGAGCATCGCCATACCCGCGGCCGTACTGGAAGGCAGCTACGTGCTGAAACTCTTCTGCGAAGCGCCGAATGCCAACCCGCAGACGCCGGATCTGGCCAGCCAGCCGGTCGTGTTCAACCTGGGCGTCAGCAACGATGCCGTCGCGCCTGCCATTACGACCGCCACGCTGTCGGACGGCATCACGGGACTGGCTTTCGACATCGCACTGACCGCCACCGGAACGCCGGCGCCCGTTTGGGAACTGTCGTCCGGGACGATTCCTCCGGGACTGACGCTCGAACCTGCCGGACAGCTCCACGGAACGCCCACCGCGGCGGGCAGCTATTCCTTTACCCTGGCGGCCATCAACGGCGTCAGCAGCGACACGCGTCCGTATACCGTACAGATACAGGCTTCCTCGCCGCCCGTTATTACCTCGCCGGCCGCCGGCGCACTGGCTTCACAGGTGAGAGGCGTCGCATACACGCCGGTTACGGTTGTGGCCACAGGCTTTCCCGCGCCCACGTTCGACATTATCGACGGCAGTCTGCCGCTGGGAATCACGCTGAACACGGCCACCGGAGAAATCAGCGGAACGCCTACGAAAGAGGTGAATGCCACTTTCACGGTCGAAGCAAGCAACTTCGCCGGAGTAAGCTCGCAAGCGTACAGTATTAATATTGTACCCACGGGAACGCCGGCAGCTCCGGCGTTTATCACGCCGCTGACAACGCCGCTGACGCCGCTTCCGACGGCATACGCCGACAAACTTTACTCGTTCCAGTTTGAGGTGACGGGAGTCCCTGCACCGGATTTTAGCTCGATACCGATGCCGGCCGGGCTGACCCTCAGTAACACGGGACTGCTGAGCGGAACGCCCTTCCTCGCCGTGGCAGGACAGACCTATACGCTTCCGATTAAAATAGAAAATACGGTCACAAGCGTGACGGAAATCTTCTCGCTGGAGATTGCCTTTCTGCTGAATCCGCCGACCCTGGCAACGCTGCCGGTCATTACGACCACCGACAGTAATCCGTTCCATGTCACGGCGACCTTTGAACGCCCCGTATCCGGACTGATCGACACGGATATTTCCGTCGTCGGAGGCTCGCCGTCCAATGTGGCAATGGATAATCCCGCAGGCTCGCCCGTCCGCGCAAGCATCTGGTCGTTCGACGTCACGCCCGATCCGACCAATTCGGACGGCACGCTGATCAAGGCATGGATCCTTCCGAACGCCGCGCTGGACGAACATGGCGCGCAGACCGTCAGCGAATCCGACACGGTCGTCGTAACCTATCGCGCCGACCGGCCTGTCGGGTCGTTCAGTTTTGCCGAAGGACAGGTATTTCTCTCCGACCCGAACGGCTTCTCGTTCACCGTCAATTCCTACGGACTGACCTCCGCCCTCTTTGTCGGCGCAGCCGCCCTGGACAGCGACAATGTCGACGGAGCAATCGAAATCACCCGCGACGGTGCGACGGTCGAAGGATGGGATGCCACCGTGAGTGGAAATACGGTGACGGTGAACGGCGTTTTCGGCATGGGAGCCTATACGGTCACCCTCAAAGGAAACACGATTCGCAACGACCTCGGCCATTACCTGGGCCAGACGGTCGGGCATTTCCTTGTGCAGACATCGACAAACTGGTACGAAGACTGCACGCAGACGGTTGAACTGAACTTCGCGGCTTCCGGCAGCAGCCGTCAGCTGACGGTCGAATATCGCGATCTGGCGGCAAGCGCTGTCGTGGCAGCGGACGGCAGTTCTGCCCCGACCTCCCTGACGGTGGCCGCAGGCAATACGGAAGCTGCCATTGAACTGAAATCGCTCTACATCCCGGCCCTGCAGGAAGGCGAAACGGGCGAAATCGTTATCCGGCTCGGCGGCGCGCCGCTGGCCACGCTTTCGGGACTGCACTTCTATAACCGTCCGACCGAAGATGACATCGTCTACATCCCTCCCACAACGCTTTATTCCGGATACTTTGCCCAGCTGCGCAGCGGCTCGCCGTATCTGCTGCGCAGCATTAACGGAGGAAGTACGTGGCAAAACGCATGGACGCCGCTCACGCTGACCGAACTGTCGAACATAGCGCAGGATGTACGCTTCCGCGAACCCGACGGGTGCTATGAGACGGTCATTCCGGTATCCTCCAGCGCGAATGTCAACTACAGCATACGGCGCACAGTCATGCTGCCCGCCGTTCAGGGGATCGTCACCCTGCCGGCCGGAGGAGGCGCCTATTCTACGTTCAGCGGCGAAGACTTTGTCTTCCGCCTGACGCCGGGCGAACAGTATGCGGGGATGATTCCCGACATATCGACCGGCCGCCTCAACGTGCCCGATTCGATAGGCGTCGTTGTGACGCCCAATGGCGACGGCTCGTTTGAAGTGCGTGTGCGCGTGGTGCGCGAACCCGTGAATATCGGGATACGGATGATAGTCGATACCAGCATCGCGAATGCCGGCGTGGAAGCCCGGCGCGTCTGGACTGCCGGCGGGCAGCTGTATGTCTCCGCCGCCCATTCGGGTGAAGCGCGCGTGTACACCACGACCGGCGCACTGGTGCGCAGTCTCTCCGTCGAAGCCGGGCAGACAAGCCGCACGCCCCTCGCGCCCGGATTTTATATCGTGGCCTTCGACGACGGAAGTAAATTTAAAGTAAGCGGATTTTAAAACGTAGGGGCAACCCTTGCGGTTGCCCTTCAAATAAAACATGCAAATAATGAAATCAATAAAATATACAGATATGAAAACAGTTTTTTGTTTGACCGGCAGGAGCCGGCATAAAATGCGAACCGTCCTGTTCATGCTGGCCGTTGTGCTGGCAGGCGCGATGCCCGCAAAGGTGAAAGGGGCAGTCATTACAGTTGATATTACGACCTCCAGCACAAATCCATACGTGATTTTGGGTACCAGTACCGACGACTATATTTTTGTAGGAGGTGGCACACAAACGGTCAACCGGATTAATGTGCAAAACGGATACGAGGGTACGATTACACTGGATAATGTGAATATTGTTTGCCCTATAAATTATGCACCCATGCGGCTTTTCGGAACTTTCAATGGAGACAACAACAATCCGACTACCAAAGTCAGACTGATTCTCAAGGGAAATAATTATTTAAATTCGGGAAATGGAGTAAACAGTGTAGCTGCAGGGCTGCAGGTAGACCAGGGCGCTCAGGTGGATATTAGCGCCATTGATCCCGACAATAATGCCAGTGGATATCTGAAGGCAGATACGCGCAATACGGATATGGGTATTGCCGGCGCAGCCGGAATTGGAGGATCCTGTGTGCAGAATACTGTTGGAGATGCCACTTCTACCGGCACATATCTTGGAACATGCCCCGAATATAACGGACTTTATATGAGAGCAGGAACCACTTCCACCGCGGGTGGTGGCAGACGTACCACCGGCGGAAATATTGTCATTACCAGCGGAACCATTGTTGCGCAGGGAGGAAACTGTGGTGCCGGTATTGGCGGTGGTGGTTATTCAGGGCTTTACACCGGCAATATTGTGATTACAGGCGGCGATATTACAGCTACCGGAGGTGTGCACAGTCCCGGTATCGGCGGCGGTTGTGATAGTGGTTCAGGAAATATTGGAAGTTATGTACCTGGCACTTGCGTAATCGCTGTTCCTCCAGCAAAAATCGTCGCCAATACACCCAATGCCGGAAAAGGCTTGTCCGGCGCAAACTACATCGTGTATATCGGCGACCCGCAATCACCCCAGTTTACGGTCTATACCGAAGATTACAGGGCTACGACCATGTATTTGGACCTGAGCGGCGACCTCAATGTAAAAGCCAAACTCAATCAGTTCGCGCCGACCCGCGACCCTGAACGAATGTATCTGGGCGAAAGCAAGGTATATCCTGTGGACGGTCTCCTCCTCTGGAACACGGAATTTTCAGGAAAAAACATCGTACAAAACTACGGTACGTTTACCAATGCGATCACCTTCTTTACCGACGCCAAGAACGACAGGGGATTCGAATATGTGCCCGCGACGACGACGTATCCGGTTCCGTCCAATGTCAAAGTACAGTTGAACGCTCCGATATATGACCCGATCATGACGATGACGAAATACGTGCCTGCCGTTGGCGCCCCGGCGCCAATGGATACGGCCGACCTGCTGGTAGGGTATGACGGCACGGAAGCCGGTGCCAAAGCCGTGACGCTGACTTTCAAAAACGATGGAAATACCAAACTGTACAATCCGGTGATTGAACTTGTCGCGCCCTATCATACGGACTTGGGCGGAGGTTCGCTGGATTTGGCCATCCAGACCGCGCTGGCAGCCGCGCTGACCACCGATGCGGGAGGCGCCTATCTGGCTCCGGGTGACCAGTTTCAGGTGCAGGCACTGCTGAATCTCGGTCTGGGTGTGGGCACCTATACGGGCGCCGTGCGGTTCAAGGCCGACAATGTGCCTACGGAAGCGCTTAAGCAGATCCCGTTCTCTGTCGACGTGGTGCGCATCATGCTGCCCCCGCCGACGCTGACTACCGTCCCGTCCGGGGTCAACGAAACCAATGCGCCGTTCAACGTGGAAGCGCTCTTCGTAAGGCCGGTAACAGGACTGGTGGATGCAGACATCCAGATCACCGGCGGAACGGTGTCGGGCACGGCCCCGGTCGGAATGCCCCCGACGGACTCGTGGACATTTACCGTGACGCCCAACGGGTCGCTTACAACCGGGCAGTATATCCAGTTTTATGCAAAGCAGGACGTTGCATACGACGACCACTCGATACGTACCGACGAAAAGTCCAACACGCTGAACGTAAAATACAATACGGACAAGCCCTATGCAACGTTTGACTTCCCGTACGACTTCCCGGCAGACAGCGTTTTCATTACGGCTCAAAACAGCTTTACCTTTACGCTGAAGGCCAACGGCAGCGGAGCCGATGCCGACAGTCTTTGGATCGGAGCGAGTTATGTGAATATAACCAACATCGTGCCCGTGATTACAATCGAGCAAGACGGCGTGGCGTACACCGACTGGGATGTTACATCGTATAGCTGGGACGACGTTGCCGGCGTACACAGGGTCACCGTTACGGGCGCACCCGGCGACTTCCTGGAAGGTGCGTACAAAATCACGCTGGCAACCGGTCAGATCGAAAACAATAACGCCAACGCGATGGACGAACAGAAGGGCGGCTTCAACGTGCGGATTCCGGTCATCAATCCCGGCCCGAGCTATCCGGGAACGGGCATCGGCTACGGCATCGAACCCAATCCGGTATCGCTGCCCTATCCGGGCGGCGACGTGCTGCTGACGGTCTACGGCAAGCACCTGCAATATGCCGCAGCCGCGGGTATACTGGAGATTCAGCTGCCTCCGACGGTGGCAGGCGGTATCAGGGTCATTCCCCGCGCTGCGACGGACGGCCTGACGGCTACCCTCACGGTGCCGGTGCCGGGCAACAACACGGTTGTCCCCGAAGACCATCTTTTCGAACTGCTCCTGAACGGTGTAAGACCGAATCCGAATTCCGAGGGCACGACGACCGTGGCCGCAGCTCCGGCGATTATCGTCGGTCCGGTAGACGGCAAATGGTTCGGCCTTTGCGAATATGAATTTACGGCTACGATTCCCGACGACGGCACCAGCCGCGAAGTCAATCTCACCTATCTGGGCCTGGCGAAAGACTATCTCGTCATGCAGGGCGGCATCCGTCCGCCGGAAAAGGTGACGCTGCGCAGCGGCGAAACGGATCTGTCTCTGAAGTTCCAGTTGCTTCGGACGCCCGACAATCTGAACGGCGGGACGGGCGCCATTGTCGTTTCGTCGCCCGGACTGCCCAGCGACACGTCGGCCTGGTTCCAGATCTACAGTATCCCGAATGTGGACGACATGGTCTATTATCCGCCCACGACGATGTATTCCGGACGGCTGGATCTCAATATCCGCGGCGGATCGCCCAACCTGGAACGCAGTTTCAACGACATCACGTGGGAAAACGCCTGGCTGCCGGTTACGCCCCTGCAGATCGAAAATCTGGAAGGCATCATCTATTTCCGGGAGCCGGAGGGTTGTCCGGCCGACATGCATTTCTCCATAAACGGCTTTGGAAACGGTTCACACAGTACGCCTCAGATTGTACGCGATGTGACCCTTCCGACCCTTTCGAACATCGCCACAGCGCCCGGGCCGGGCGTTCACCAGGTCGTCAGCGGCAAAGACTTCACCTTTACGGTGACGCTGGCAGGGCCCTACAGCGGCATGTTACCGAAAGTGACGGTCAACCGTCAGGCGCAGTCCGGAGACGAAGGCATTATCGTTACACCGCTGGGCGACGACGTCTTCAGCGTCACGATTCAGTCCGTGCGCGAATCAGTCACTGTCGGCATCAGCCCGATGGAAGAGATCCATCAGGGCATCGAATCGGCAGACGGTCCGCGCGTCTGGACTTCCGACGGACAGCTGCACATTTATGCCGTCCGCTCCGGCGAAGCGAACGTTTACACGCTCACGGGAGCGCTGGTAAAAAAGTTCCAGCTTGTCGGCGGCCGAACAAACAGTACGGCGCTCAACACGGGCTTTTACGTGGTACTGACCTTCAGCGATGGACAGCGGTATAAAGTAGTTATCCGGTAGCCCGGTACGCAGCCGGTCGCTGCATTGCGAAAGAAAAGGAGAAAGGGGCGATCGCCGCCTCTTCTCCTTTTTTTTATCCCAACATGTCCATTAGACCTTTCCCCGTCGTGTCCGGAAGAGAAGACGGGTTGACGGGCGGATATTCCGTTTGTTGCCGGCAGGCCGTCTTCTCTTCCGGATACGACAGGAGAAGCATCTAATGGACATTTCGGGTTTATAACCGTCGGCAGCAATAGTTGGCTGCTCATCCCGAATTCTGCGAACCGCAGACAAGTGCATCGCGAGGGAAAAAGCGGTTTCACGAGGTAAAAACAGACCGGAAGCATCATTCCGCAGGCTGCGGAAACGTCAAATCTCAATCGTCCGGCTTACCGTTCACGGCAGGGGCGATTTCAAGAGACGGAAAACCGTCACCTTCAACATCGTCGGCACCCTGCCGGACCATTCCGACGAACACTAACATCCGCTATTGCTTCAGCCGTTGAAAATGGAAGGTTGAAACCCCGTTCATCGTTCATCGTTCATCATTCATCGTTCATCGTTATATAAAAGGTCGTGTCCGGAAGAGAAGGCGGCCGTCCACAAAAACCGACACGGGCGGCGGCTTCTTATTCCGCAACAATTTCTATCTTTGCCCCGAAATATAAAGATAACGGATATGAAAAGAATTGGAATTTCGACAACGGGCATCACTGCCTCGAATATGGTTATGGGATGCATGCGGCTGAAAAGTCGGTCGGCCGCAGAAGTGAAAACGCTGCTTCATACGGCGCTGGATGCGGGAATCAACTT
>JAIRXI010000246.1 GCA_031268395.1 Tannerella sp.
GCCGGGCGGCTGGGCGTGCCGGTGATTTCGATTTATCATACGCATTTCATCAGTTATGTGGATTACTACGTGAAGACGTTTCCGTTCCTGGTTGATTTTGCAAAGCAGCGGGTGAGGGATATGCTCCGGTCGTTCTATAATCAGTGCGACACGGTCTACGTGCCGTCGGACAGCATCATGCGGGAACTGGCGGCCGAAGGGATTCGTCGCGATGTGATGAAGCTGTGGCGGAGGGGAATAGACCGGAACCTTTTTTCGCCGGTCAAGCGCAGTCCGGAGCGGATGAGACGGCTTACCGGCAATAGCAATCCCTGTATCCTGTTCGCAAGCAGGCTGGTTTGGGAAAAGAATCTGCGGACGGTGATCGACGTGTATGACCTGGCAAGGCGTCGGGGCCTGAAATATAATTTTTTGATTGCAGGCGAAGGCGTCGCCCGTGAAGCCGTCGAACGGCGCATGGCGGAAGCCGTGTTTCTCGGACATGTCGGGCACGAGCGGCTGGCGGAGATTTATGCTTCGTCGGACGTCTTCCTTTTTCCTTCCGTGACGGAAACGTTCGGCAACGTGGTAATGGAAGCAATGGCTTCGGGACTGCCCTGCGTGATAGCCGACAGCGGGGGCAGCGGGGATTTTATCGAGGACGGCGTCAACGGGTTTAAATGCAGTCCATACGATGCGTCCGGTTTTCTGAACCGGATCACCGACGTGATTGAACGGGCCGAACTGGCCGGACAGTTTTCGGAGAGGGGACGGGAATGCAGTAAAAGATACGTCTGGGAGCATCTGGCGGCCGAATATTTTGAAGATTTGAAATGTTTGTCTTCCCGTCTGCTTGTGGTTTGAAAGATGAAGAGAATTCTGCAAGCAGCGCTCGCTGTCAGCATAACGGTCTGTTTTTTTATTTTCCTGAAAACGACGGATGTCGGGGCTTCCTTCCGTTTGGTAAGGCAGCTGGGGTTTTACTCGATTTTCATCCCCGCAATCACTTTTCTTGCCGGTCTTGCCGGGGCGTCGGGCTGGAAATGCTGTATCGGTTCCGGCGCGAAGCCGTCCCTGGCGCGGCTGTTCATGATCCGGCAGACGGGGAATACGGTCACCCTGTTCAATCCTTCCGGCGCCATAGCCGGGGAAGTGTTCAATGCCCGGATGCTGATCGAAGACGGCGTGGAGGAGGGGGACGCCTACAGATCCGTTTTACTGATGCATGGGCTGATGATCTTAAGTCAGCTTTTGTTGCTTGCCGCCGTGCTTGTGCGGTTCCTGTTTTTTCATTCGGACGAACTGTCGCCGGGGATGAGGCTGGCCGCCGGCATCTGCTTCCCTGCGCTGCTGTTTGCCGTCGCGGGTCTGGCGTTCCTGCTGTTGGGGAAAAGGACGGAAACGGGGGAAGGACGGCAACGGTGGAAGATCATCTCCCGGATGGAGGAAATGCGTCGTTTGCTGGCGGCGCATATCCGCATGTATCCCCGTCGGACGGCAGGCGCATTTTTCCTGTTCTCCGCACAGTGGATGCTGGGGTCGCTGGAGTTGTTTTTCATCCTGCGTTTCCTGAATAATGCGGTCGACGTATGGGATGGCCTGTTTCTGGATACGCTGATCATTGTACTGAAATCGGCGGCCGCCTTCATACCCGGGCAGCTGGGCGTCGAGGAGCTGGCAAACAAATTCACGCTGCAACTGCCCGGAATATCTTCTCCCGGACTCTGGTTGCCGGTTTCCATTCTCAGACGGGCGCGGCAGCTGTTCTGGAGCGGGATGTCGCTGCTTTTTTACGTGCAGCTGAAAAACCGGAAAAAACCGGTAAAAGGTCATGGAGAAAAAATCACTCCACACACGGCGCCATGCTGTATCGGGAGACAGACGGGATCGACGTCAGGCAGTTGATGGCCGAAAGATTTCCGGGCCGTCGCCTGCCCGGATTCGTGCTGGATATTATCGGGAAGATCGTGCATCAGGACGACATCAATGCGCTCTTTGCCAATGCTCCCGGCAGGAAAAACCTTGATTTCGTCGATTCATGCATGGAACAGCTCCGTTTTACGTGCCGGGTCACGGGCGAAGCGCATCTTCCGGTCGACGGGCGCAGGCTTGTTTTTGCCTGCAATCATCCGCAGGGCGGGGTGGAAGCCATTTGCATCGCCCACGTGCTCGGACGCCGGTATGAGGGCAAAATCAAGTTCTACGCGAATGAGTTTCTGACCGTTTTCACGCCTCTGGAAGATTTGTTTCTGCCCGTGTACAGGCAGCAGAACAGGGACAGCCTTCGGCGTATCAGCGAGTTTCACGAAACGGATCATCACCTTGTCGTCTTTCCGGCCGGAGCGACGGCGTACAGGTCAAAGGGACGGCTCACGGAGCACGAATGGCGGAAGCATTTCATCAAGGTTGCCGTCGAACACCGGCGCGATGTGGTGCCCCTGTATTTCGAGGCGGAAAATTCGGATCTGTTTTACCGCATCGAGAATTTCCGGAAACGGATTCACTCGAAAGTCAATTTTGAAGTCCTGCTCTTTGCCCGCGAATTTTTCAGGCAGAGAGGCCGTACCTTTACGCTGCACATCGGCAAACCGGTACCCTGGCAAACCTTCGACCGCACAGAAACTCACCGGGAATGGGCGCACCGGATGCAGCTCCTGGCGACCGGCCTGCCGGACCGGACGTGATTGCTTTTCATCGAAAAACGCGGCTGCCTTTACTCCGTCGGCGGCTACCTTCGGAACCTGAGTGC
>JAIRXI010000262.1 GCA_031268395.1 Tannerella sp.
GGCCTTCCGGATGAAGATAAATTGCTTTCGCCTGTTTCTGCTGAAACTCACTGTGCAGTGTAAGATCTATTTTGCACCTGAGCGCCGGAAAATCCGTCTTCAATATTTTGTAGAAATTAATTACTTCGCCGTCGTAATCGTTGATAAACTCCACCCTCGCCGGTTCTTTGGCCCAGAACACCGCTCCACCGCCGAAAAATGCTTCTGTATAAATCTTATGCTCCGGAACAAGAGGCAGAATAATTCCAAGCATCTTCTGTTTGCCGCCGTAATACGTAATCGGCGTTTTCGATAAAATTTTTTCGCTCATTAAATATCAATTAAACACATAATAAAATAATTCGTATCTTTGCCCCATCTCAGGCATATAAAAACAGGTGATAACGCACCGTAGGGATTACAGTCCCTGTCGTGGTGCGTTATCACCTTTACCATTGCGGTCGCGCCTGAGAAACCTGGCCGCGTGGAGATGGGGATTTTTCTTTTTCCTATATCATCAGAAACAGTGTTATAAACATACTCACAAACAGCGCCAGTTCCACCCAGAAAACCAGTTTGCGCCTGTCCAGAAGGTACGCCAGCCCGCCGATCGTCGCGACTAACGGAATGGGTATATACCCGTATCCCGCCGCACACATCCATGCCACTGCCGCCAGTGCGCATGTCCCGGCCCCGGCATAATGCACCGTCCGGTCGTGCGTTTTGAACCGTGGCGCCACGCCCACCGTCAGCAGCCCGCCGCCGGCAAACAGGCAAAGGAACTGATACCACTGTCCCCCGGAGAGTTCCGCCATCAGTACGCATGCACCGATGCCGGTACTCACGCACCAGAGCGTAAAAAGATGCCCGATTTTCGGATGATAGAAACTCTCCGAAATGGATGCCGGTATCCGGTAAAGGATGCCGACTGTCGCGATATATGCGGCAAAAGCCGCCACCAAAACAATATAAACCGTTTCCATATTATGACTGCATTTCCTTATAGTTTAGACATATCCATCCGTTTATAGTGGAATTGAAATATACGTACTGAAATATTCCCATCACCTGGGGTGGCACGTCAATATACTCCACATTGCTGTTAATTCTGTTCTGAGACAGCCGGCCATTTGCCGAACGCACGCGGACGGCGCCCTCGTTTCCGGTTATGCCCCGGTTGTATATCCTGCATATTATACCGTCATACTGCTGTCCTGTGGGCAGATAAATAGTCTGTGTGCCGCCATACGCACTCATCGTATAGTTGAAATTGTCGGTCAGCGTCAGCGTGCCGCCCCAGCCACCCTGATAATCCGTGAACGGCGTTGCCAGCGAGCCTTTAAACACGCCTTTTCCAATAACTATCACGTTATTGTTGCCGTCAATGTAGAAACTCCCGTCGGCCGATTCCAGCCGGCTGTTACGGAAAATCAGTCCGCCGATATTCGCGTATTCGGCCAGCAGCAGTTTTGTGGCCACACTCTCGAACTGCGCGCCGAACAGCGCCCAGCAGGCCGTGTTTGTCGGCGTCTGACCCGAAAATCCGTTGCCGGCCGTCGTTTTGGCCACGTAATAGTAGCCGCCATATTTGACAATATCCACGCGCGAGGCCGTGCCGTAATAGACTGTGCCGCTGCCGTAGTCGCCCCGGAACACGGGCGCCGGGCTGTCTCCTTTCGGCCCGGTTTCGCCCTGTTCGCCCGAAATCCTTACCGGCGTGCTCCAGCCCCACAGGATGGCCGTCTGTTCCGCGTTCTTCTCGCAGTATGACATCCAGAGGAATTTCCCCGCCGTGACGCCCGGAGGATTGTCGTACCACCCGGAAGGCTGCAGTCCCTGCGGCGTATCTGGCTGACCGGTCGACACGCAGTATTTGTAATCCCAGAACTTGCCGTCGGCGCCGGGCTGTCCGTCCTCGCCCGTGACGCGCACCGGCACGCTCCAGGCGCCGGCCGCCCACGTGCTGCCATTATGTGTGACGGTCGATTTCGACATCCACCACATGTCGTCCGTCACCACTTCATACCACGCGCAGTCCTGTCCGCTGTTCACGGTACTGTCCTTTCCGTAGCCCACTTCGATAAAGTGCGATCCGGCCGACGGCACATTGACTGATACCGTCCGCTCCATTTCACCGCTGATGCGGTCGGCAAAATTGGCGTACAGCGTCATGTTCGCACTGTCCGGCAGGCCGACCAGCGCAAAGTCGTAATTCGTTTCCGACGAAACTTTCAGCCGGAGGACAATCGCCTGATTCGCCGCCGGGGTGGTGAAGGCGATACGGTTCTTCGTGAAGCCTCCGCCGACGATCGCCGGCGAGCGGCGCGTGCCGTCCGGCTGCAACACCCACGGCCCGGAATGCGATACGTTCGTAACGCCCGAACCGGCCGCGACCGGCGCGTCCGACCATCCGACCGGGATCGGTGACGTGTCCGTCGGCGTGGCTGGCTGCGCGGCGCTCTGCTTAAACACAAAACTTGTATAGCTCCCGCTTGTGCCGGGATCGCCCTTCGCGCCGACTACCGCCCAGTAAGCCGCGTTCGGCGGCGTCCGGCCGGCCGACGGCGTCGTGTTGATGTACCGGTACGTCGATCCCAGGTACGTTACCTCGTCGCCGCGGTAATATGTCGTCGCGGCGCCGTATGCGCCCCGGAACACGCCGACCGGCTCTTCCACGCCCGACGGACTCTGTACCAGCATCCCCTTCAGGCGCAGCAGGCCGTCGTTCTGCGTGTTGTAATCCAGATAACTGTTTGCGCTCCCGAAATGAAACATATTGTTGAGCAGATTGATGAACGTCAGCCCGTCGGTACTGACGATTCTGTCCGTCGTGATGCGGCCGGGCAGAATCTCCGTAAAGCCGTACAGCGGCACAAACGACCGTTCGCCCTCAAATTCGGAATTGAGTATCCCTGCCAGCAGGTGGTAATATCCCGCAACCTGCTTCATGGCGATGCTGCTTTCCGACAGCAGGAACATCCCCGCATTGCCCGTTTCGGGCACGCGGGCGTAGAGGAAATATTTTTTCGCGCTTTCGGTCAGCGGGCTGCTTTCAAACAGCGGCATATCCCAGAAGTGGTATTCCTGCGGCGTATGCGTCGCTGCCAGCGAATCGAGGCCCAGTGTCATGTGCTGCAAAATACCGGACGGACAGCGCAGCATCTTCGTATTTTTATTGTAGACAATCAGATAGTTGACCGCCTGCGGATTTGTCCGGCTGTTGACAAAGCGGAACTGCAGACTTTCATCGCCCACCAGCAGTTGCATGGTGTGGACGGTGATCGGGTTGACGGCTTCGGAGAAATTCAGCTGCGCGGCGGCCAGCATTATTATCGTTTCGGCCGCATCCCGGAAACGCCGGAGCGTATAGGCATCTCCCCAGTTGATGCGTTCGTCCGTTTCGACCTTTACTTCCTGCAATGCCTGCTCTATCCGGTCGATTCTTGATATATAAACCGTGTCCGAGATTTCGATGTCGATTTCCAGATCATCGTTGACGCCCCGCGTAAACGCCTGCACGCGCAATTCGACAGCGCCGTCGCCGTCGACAATCGCGCCGTCCTCCACGATCACTGCCCGCCCGGTTTCCGGCCGTTCGTCCAGTTCGCGGAAGAACAGCGGATTCACCGTCCCCCTGTACGACACCTTCTGCTCGCACATCTGCGCGATGGCTTCCCGGCCCCTTTCGAGCAGTTCCCGCTCCGCCGCGTCGATATAGGCCTGCGGCATCTTCAATCCGGAGAGCAGGTACAGGTCGCCGGCAGCCGGCACGAATATGCTGCCGGGCACATCCTGGCCAAGTCCGTAGTCACCGGCAATCAACTCATATTCCTTCGTGTCTTCGTGCCAGTTCGCGTCTATTTTCAGGCCGCCCAGCTGCCCGGTCTGAAAGTCGACGGACAGGGTTTTTCCCGGCAGCAGTTCCGGCGAAAAATCCAGGTTCGCGTCCTTCAGCCAGTATACGCCGTGTTCGTCCGTCCGCACGCCGGTCACGCTGCCGGGGTCTCCCGGCTGCCGGTGAACCAGCCGCGGGAACACGTCCGGAAAACTGACCCGGCCCATAATCACGCCGAATTTGTCGGTGTTCTGTTCCACAAACTGCCCGCCGTCCGGCAGGTGGAGGAATTTACTCCCGTATTTGCCGCTGTCGATGTTCCGGTCGCCGCCCTTTACCAGCAGTTTCGTTACGATCCGTCCATCCCGATTTTCCCGCGAAAGGTCGTAGAGCGCGCTGCCTTTGCCGTACCTGAAGGGGATCGGCGAACCGAACTTCCTTTTGCCCAGCGAAACCGTCGTGCCGGTAATCCAGTATTCAATATTGAATTCTTCGCACAGGTGCTGCAGCGCCTGCAGGCAGTCCATGTCGGCATAAACGATATTTTTTCCGTCCGCCGGTTCTTCCACGTCCCCGACGTTCCATTCCGGATGCACCGTGCGGGCGCATTTCACAATCTGTTCCAGATGGAATGAAGCAGTTCCGAACAGCGGAACCGTACCGTCCAGTATCCCGGCGCCCGTACCGTCCTCCAGAACATAGAGCGCGTCCTGAAGGTCGTACTGCGGCGAAAACAGCTTCATTCGGTATTCAAATTCATGACGGCTTTTCCGCGTCGGGCCGACCGGCTGCTTCAGTCTGTACTTTTCGTCCGCAAACACGGTGAAGTCGTTCACGCGCAGGTCGAGCGGCGATGCCGTGCGGAACGTCAGGTTCAGCACGTTTTCGCCCATGTGCACCACGCGCTGCGTACTGCCGTATTCCGGACGCAGGTCGTAGATTTCCTGATTGGAGCGGTATATTTTCATCTCTTAAACTTTTTAAATTTCTTCATATCTCAAACGTCAGCCTCTCCGGATACCCCGCCGCATGGTCGTAAGCATCCACC